>JAHJRK010000528.1 GCA_018830925.1 Pseudomonadota bacterium | reverse complement strand
TGTTTAGAGTTTGCATACGTTGCCAAGTCTCCGGTCGTACATCTTGCCGACGCCGTATTCGTCCCGCCTCATGAATTTTTCCCTGGAAGGTCCGATGACCTGCATTTCAGGGTGCTTTTCAAGGACCTCACATGCAATTTTCATCTCCTTGGTGCAGCCGGTGCTGAAAGTCGCGTCCTTTCCAACCCATTCCGGCGGAACCTTTCTCCCTATTATCTGAAAGGCTTCGGCTATGTCGTCATATGTCTGAAACCTCCATATGTCGATAAATCCGCTTCGCTGCACCATTTCCCACATATACATGAGATCGTCGGCGTCCATTCCCGGTTCGTAATACTCGGAAGGATTTATTATGAATGTCATTGCAAACCGCTCCTTGAGCCGCCGGATGAAAACCGACATGATTTTTTTTGCCGTCTTGATCTTACCGGGAACCGAGCCTATTATTCCGCTGTAAAATATAACGGTCATGCCCTTTTTCTTGGCGTCTGCCATCTGGTCAATAATTGCCCTTGCCTTTTTTTCAAGGTCTGCATAGGAAAATTTTATCACAGAAGGATGTTTCGGCTTGTAACTGATATTGACCGAATCATTTTCACCGGCGGAAATGTTGAAAATATCCTGAGTAAACTGAAAATGGGTGTCAAAAAATCTTCTTTTCTGGTCACCTCCTCTTGAAATAATAAAATCGGCTTCCTTGAAAAAACGGGCAAAAGTAGTTGATGTCAGGAGAAGGTTTATGTTCTCACTTATTCCGTCCGATATGGCTATTATGTCATTGTCGCTTCGTATGATTCTGATAAGCTCGTTTTTACCAAGGCTCTTCTCCTTTATAAAAAAAGCACCTTTGAGTTCATCTGCCAGTGTTTCATCTTCCAGCGCGTCATAAAAATCGATCTTTGTGAAAAGCGGCCCCTCCTTAAATGCTACAAAAATTTTATGGCCGAGCTTGACAAGATACTTTATTATGGCCATATCCGCCATAACTTCGCCGGCCTCGTCGGTGAGCCATAAAATCTTTTTTCGCGGTTCCTGCGATCCTTTATTATTCCTTATGCACAACAGATCAAAGAGCAGATCGGCTCCGTTGCCGGTGAAATCCCGGTCGAATATTTTAAGAAAATCCTTTTCCGAATATCCCGCAGATCTGGCGGATGTCCACAGGGAGTTTTCCACGGAAACGGCAAAAAGCCTTTTAAGCTCAAGGTAGTCGGCAAGCTTCCTGATCTCTGATATTGTTTTGGGAGGCTCTTTCAGGTGTGATGAATCCATTAAGTTTAAGGCGTTATTGAAAGAGTCCGATTTCATGGAGGTCGCTGCTGACTTGTTACGGAAAGCCTTTTCGCTTAAGTAAGGATCCTGGATATGCGAGTGGTTGATAAATATGCGCAGCAGCCTCTTTTCGAGACGTGACGGAAGCATTATCATATCTTTTGTTTCATGCATGAACTTGATTTTTATCAGGGATTTAAGAAAATTATTTTTATCTTCATCCTCTATCTGCTCATCAATGACATTAATAATACGCTCGAGTACTGCATCATATTTTGCCTGTATAAAACCTGGGTTGTTCCTGTTCATTATGCTTTCAAACATCCTGTCTGAACACGGATAAAACCGCTCATCATCTTCAGTATAAACCATGAATCGAACCTGCTCTGGAGTCGCGACCTGTTCCGGATAGGAATTGTGATCAAGATGATTTTCAATAAAGAAGACCGTATACCAGGCGTCTTTCTCAGGGTTTTCGCCTTCTGTGTAGGCGGTGTTTTGTTTGGATACAGGTGGACTTGCCGGGTCATGCTGTAAAAAAGGCATTATTTATCTCCTTTATTATCCGGACGGCAAAAAATAGTTATATTTATCGTAAGGGGCATGAGGTGAAGAAACGGACGAAAAAGCGTACCTGTTTTTAGCAAATGCCCGGTCTTCAAATATTGATATAGTAACTATTCAGGAGCCAGAAGTCAGAATCCTTCAAGAGAACCTTTTCATTCTGTCTCCTGAATTCTGGCTCCTGGCTTCTGAATAGTCAAATATAATGAATACAAAAGGGATAACTATTTTATCAAAAAGTGCATTTTTACGGAACCAATTTCGATAACATCGAATTCCTTGAGCTGGACAGATTCGTTTACAGAGTTTCCGTTTACTTTTGGTTTTGAACCACTTCCTTCATAGCTTATGAAATAACCTCCCGGTCTTTTGCTTATGGTGGCGGCAACCTGGCCGACCATAAATCCGCTAACCACTATATCATTGGTAGATGCCTTTCCGATCTTGAAAAGCTTCTTGGATATTTCCACTTCTCCTTCACTGCCGGATACGAAAGATAGAACTCCAATCGGCTCCTTCTCCTGGGGTTTTGCCGCAGGTGCAGCGGAAGCCGGTGCGCTCTTGGCGAGCATTGACTTGTATGAGCTTGTATCCATGACCATGGTTTGATCCATGTCTTCGGGGCCGGCAGTTGCGGGTTTGGCTTCCCCTTCCTTATACTTAAAAACAAGATTATGTTTGCCGATTGTTATGACATCGCCGTGTTTGAGCCAATGTGAGGCGACGAACTGCTCATTAACAAAGGATCCGTTCTTACTTTGAAGGTCGGTCAGCAAAAAGCCATCTCCAACGGAATCAACCTTGGCGTGGTGTCCCGATACGGCGAGATTGTCGATAATGACATTGTTATCTTCCCGCCTTCCGATATTAAGTGATTTTCCTTTCTCAAGAAGATATTCGGAAATAACGTTATCCTTAAATTTTAGTATCAATGTTGGCATTGCAGTACCTCATTATTAAATCTATTTGAAAGAAGAGTTATAGAAAATGTTCCTTATTCTTGATATCAATCCTTTTAATCCGCTCTTTTTGTTTTTTTTATCCTTAACCTTTAAAACAATGACGGTTACGTTATCATCGCCTCCCCGCTCATTTGCAAGGTCCACAAGGGCCTGGCATGCTTTCTGGGGCTGCTCATTTCTCACTGTTTCAAGTATCTCTTCAGGGGTGACCTTGTCGGATAATCCGTCTGAGCTTAATACCAGCATATCACCCTTGAAGCAAGGTGTTTCACATACATCGGGCTTGAGGGCTAATCCTATACCTACTGCCTGGGTCAGCATATGCCTGAATTGAGGTCCTAATCTTCTGGCCCCTTCGGGATCTATTGCGGCCTGTTCGGCCAGTACAGTATGTGGCACAGACAAAAGCTCTATGCTGCCGTTATGTATGAGGTAGATGGGACTGTCACCCACATTTGCCGCAATCAGATTTTCTTCCGTGAAAAAAACCGCTGAGACGGTCGATCCCATTCCTTCATATGATACATTGGTTTGGGATAAACCGTAAACTCCTTTGTTGGCGAGATGTATGCCTGAAATAAGCCTGTTGGCATCTTTTGAAAGGGAATTATCAGTATCTTCAAGCTCTTCTACTTCGCTGTTATCATCACTAAAACGCTTCATGTAATCACGGATTGTCTCGACGACAATATTGCTGGCAACCTCTCCGGCCTGATGCCCGCCCATACCGTCTGCGACAACATAAAGATTCATGGAGTCATCAAGAAACAAGGAGTCTTCATTGCCTTTTCTTTTTCTGCCTACATCACTGATGCCTGTCGATTCGATAACCACCATGCGAACTTATGTTCCAATACAGATATATTAAAATACAGCGGAAAATGGCTTTGAAAATAATCAGATAATTATTTTTTTATATATAATAAAATCTTGTTGTGGTCAAGCATCTTGAAAAGAATAAACGATATATTGAAGCTCCCCGCGCATGCAGCGGGGAATGCACTTTCTGTTTCAGTTCAGGAATTACTTCCTGACTTCATCTTTGCGATAGCCGCTTCGATTCTCCTGCCGACTTCCCTCAGGTCTGCCGCCATCTGGGATGCCCTCTGGTAACGTTTTTCCCGGTCTTTTTCGAGAGCCTTGTCGATAATAGTCACAAGAGGTTTTACTATTTTAGGGTTAATCTGTTTCGGATCAGGATGTTTTACGTTCATTATCTGGTTCATAAGCGCCGCAGGGCTATCTCCAAAAAATGGAAGATTTCCGGTTAAGAGCTGGAAAAACATTGTTCCCAGGGAAAATATATCTGATCTTCCGTCTACTTTTTCTCCGGAGAACTGCTCCGGGGACATGTAATATGGTGTGCCTTTTACAACACCGGTCTGTGTCTGGGAAGTTGCCGTTATTCTTGCGATGCCGAAGTCGGTGATTTTAACCACGCCATTTTTTAAGAGCATTATATTTGCAGGTTTTATATCTCTGTGTACGATTCCCTTCTGGTGTGCATAATCAAGAGCTTCAGAGATGCTTGCAACATAATCGATGACCTTTGAAACTGGAAGAAGGTTTTCCTTTCGGGTATATTTTTCGAGGTCTTCGCCTTCCAGGTATTCCATGGCGATATAAGCCAGGTTTTGATCATCCCCGGCGTCATAAATGGTTACTATGTTAGGATGAGAGAGCGTGCCGGCACTTTCCGCTTCTCTGAAAAACTTCTCTTTCATTTTTTGCACTTCTTCAGGGTTATTTTCTTCGCTGAAACGGAAAGTTTTGATGGCTGTCGTCCGGTTTATTCTGGGGTCCATGCCCAGGTAGACTATTCCCATGGCTCCTTTTCCAAGCTGCTTTTGTATTTCATACCTCCCAAGCGTAGGTTTGGTTCCCGTGCCTGTCGCAAGAAATCCGTCTGCTGACGGAGCGGCTCCAAGAGTGCCGTCTCCGAAGATCATCGTATCACTTGCCTGGATGAGCTTCTTCTTCCTTTCGGTTACATCCTTGAATTTGCTGTCATGCTCTTCCACATATTCATATACCGACGCTGCTTTGTTAAACTGCCTCTTTCTTTCGTAATCGAGCGCAAGATTATAAAGAATATCCTTCATCTGGTCATCCACAGGAACACGGCGGAATTTATCGAAAGCCATATCAAGCATCCCCTGTCCCTGGAAAGAAATCCCCAGCATGCGATTTGTTTCGGCTGATTCGCCTTCGATCTTCTCTTTTTTTGTTTCGGTTACAAAATATTTAAGGCTTATAACCCCTATATAACCGAAGGTCAGTTCAATGACAGGATATATGATTCGAATCCAGTTTCCGTTCGATACAAAAAAGAAGACGGAAGTACCTATAAGAAATATCAGAAGAGCTATGAATGTTATTCCGGCCGTCATAGCTCTTAGCCGGGGTAAAAGAAATGTGATCAAAAGACCGATTAAAAGGATCGTGATAAGTTCGGCAGCAGGGTTCCAGTAAGGCTGCTGAATGAATTTTTTATTGAGTATTGTCCAGATAGTATGCGCGGAGAACTCGCCTACTGACATGGCGGAATCCGTGGGCGTACTTATCGGGTTCATAAGCCCGGATGCCGAAGCGCTCACGAGAACGAGCTTGTTTTTGAAAACATTAGACGGGATTTTATCGTTAATAATATCGAAGAATGAAAACCGCTTGAAAGAGCCCCTCGGTCCTTTAAAGTTTACCAGAAGTTCGGAAGTTGTTGTGGTGGGTATATTAAACGCGCCCAGGGTGACGGTTGAACCTAATTCGGCTGATAATTTATCTCTTGAAATATCAAGATAAACCGATGCAAGTTTTAAAGTGTATGATGGGAAGAAGAGCCCTCGATATTCATAAACAAGCCGCTCTCTTCTTGCAATACCATCCATGTCATTACCGAAATTGATATGGCCTATGCCGATTGAAGCTTCAATAAATGAAGGTATCGGAAGTATTATTTCATCTGCTTGGTAGTACCGGGCATCAGCGGGGCTTCTTATCTTCTGGATCGAATAACCAGTAAGAAAATCGTCAGCTTTTTTTGTCTCCCCGCCTCCTGCCATGGATTCCCTGAAAAAAACCGGAAGAACGACTTTACCTGATTCCTTTATTGCTTCAGCAAGCTTCTTGTCGTTATCAAGCTTTTCCATGGTATTTTTGAGGGCCTGAAGGTATACGACACCTTTTTCGCCGGCTTTATCGGAAAAAGTTGTCGTAAAAAGCGCTTGCAGTTCCTTAACAGTTTTTAATCCGGTGCTTTCTTCAGGTTCACTTAGTATCAGGTTAAGCCCAATTACCTTCGGACCTCCCGAATTGATTTTTTTGATGCCGTCTGCGAGTATGTAACGGGGCCACGGCCAGCGCCCTATCTTTTCAATCGAATCGTCATCTATATCAACGATGACAATATCGCTTTGTGAACCCGGATCACCTCTTAACCCAACCATGATATTGTAGAGTTTAAGCTCAAGGATATCAAGAAAATCCATGCGCAATAAACCTATCCCCAAAAAAAGGATGGTTATCCCAATTCCCATAAAAAGCATCGGATTCTTTTTATAGATACTCATCGCAACTTATCTCCGGGTTTTTTTGGTCAGGCTGTTAAACGGATAAATCAGTAAATATAAATTGATGGTTTCGCAAAAAGTACAATTTTCAACACGAATCCGCCTGAGACGGAACGCCTGTATGTTTTTTTTGAAACCGTAATCTTTAAATAGTTTTGAGAAAAGAATTTGTCAAATGGTATCTCTTCACAATTGTTGGGAAAAAAATGTTTTACAGTGCATCGATATATTTTGCAGGATCTTTCAATCCCGCTTCTTCAAACCCCTTTTTCCTTAAAAAACAGCTGTCACAAAGGCCGCATGCCCTGCCTTCCGGGTCAGGGTCATAGCAGCTGTGGGTAAGCGAATAATCGACTCCGAGTTCAATTCCTCTTTTAATAATCCTTGCCTTTGTCATGCTGATTAATGGTGTTCTGATCTTTAACCGCGTTTTCCCTTCGATGCCTGCTTTTGTTGCAAGATTTGCCATCTGTTCGAATGCGTAGATATATTCGGGTCTGCAGTCGGGGTATCCGCTGAAATCAATTGCATTCACGCCTATAAAAATATCGAAGGATTTAATGACTTCGGCCCACGCGAGTGCATGGGCTAAAAAAATTGTGTTTCTGGCCGGGACATATGTTACAGGTATCTCCCCGGTCATTGAAATGAGGGTTCTCGATTTAGGCACTTCAATGTTGTCCGTTAAAGCCGAACCACCAATTTTATTAAGATCCAGATTTATTACAAGATGCTTTGTCACTCCAAATGCTTCCGCTACTTTATTTGCGGCATTCAATTCATATGAATGGCGCTGTCCATAAAAAAAACTCAGGCTGAACAGTTCAAATCCTTCGTTTTTTGCAATAGCCATTGCTGTAGTTGAATCGAGACCTCCGCTTGAAAGAATAACAGCCTTCTTTTTCATTATGTAACAGTTCCTGATTTATGGTTCAAATAAAAATACTGATCCCTGAATAATTATACCCCCCTGTCGATGTCGGGCCAGATTATCTTGTGCAATTGAATATGAAACCGAACCATCAATTTGTCTTTTAATATCCGGTTTGCCAGGTCTGAAAAATCCATTTTGCCTCGTACTGGAGAGATAAGTATATTTTCTCTTAAAAATCCGCAGGGAATTTGTTTTATGATATCTTTTGCATAGTCATAATCTTCATGATTACATATTACAAATTTGACCTGGTCTTTGACGCTGAGCCTGTTCAGGTTATCAAGGATGTTTTTTCCGGATTCACCGCTTGACGGGCATTTAATATCGACAATTTTAATGCACCTTTCATCGATACGGCTTATGTCAATTGTTCCGTTTGTTTCCAGCAGTACTGTATAGCCGTTTTCAATAAGATTTGTTATCAATAGTGGCGTTTCATTCTGAAGCAAAGGCTCACCGCCGGTTATTTCCACAAGAGGGCACTCATAAACTGAAACTCTATCCATAATATCGGTAATGGTAAGGCTGGTGCCTTCCTCATAAGAATACATTGTGTCACAGTATGAGCACCTGAGATTGCATCCCGTAAGCCTTATAAAGGTGCAAGGGCGTCCGGCATAAAGGGATTCTCCCTGTATGCTGTTGAATATTTCGTTGACGATAAGCGACATCGTATATTCCGCCTTCAGCCTTTTTACCATTTACCGTTCACTATTCACATCATTTCCCTAGTCCCCGGTTCCCCGGACTCCTGACCCTGACGATTTACACATTATACCAGCATGGTACAGATTGCAAACAACATGAAACGGCATTTGTGTAAATCGCCAACTTATTGACAATCAAGGATAAATAATATTAGAATAAAATCAAATCAATATTTTATGGTTTCAACAGAAAAAGAGAAAGATACAACCAGAGAAAATATAATGAACAGAATCGGATTATTAAAAAACATTGTTAAGGAGTATTCGTGGGGATCTTATACTGCAATTCCAAAGCTCCTTGGCAAAAGGCTGCCATATGATAAACCGCAGGCCGAACTCTGGATGGGGGCTCATTCTTCAGGATCTTCCATGGTAAGAACCGATGGTGGATGGGAGAGTCTCTCCGGCCTTATAAAAAAATTTCCCGATGAAATTCTTGGAAAGGATTGTTCAAAAAAATATGGAGCCGAACTTCCTTTCCTATTTAAGGTAATCGCGGCTTCGGAACCCCTTTCCATACAGGCTCATCCGAACCGGACGTTGGCGATGGATGGATTCAAAAGAGAGAACAGACTGGGCATACCTCTCGATTCTTTCAGGAGAAACTACAAGGACCAAAACCACAAGCCCGAATGCGTCTGTGCCCTGACCGGTTTTGAGGCTTTATGCGGTTTCAGGAATGTTTCCGAAACGGTTTTTCTGCTGAAAAAAGCTTGTCCCGTAACACTTAAAAAACAGATCTATGAGCTGAAAAACAATACGGATTCATCCGGATTAAAATCATTTTTTTCTTACGTCATGACAATAAACAGTGACCGGAAAAAAAGCGTTGTTTCAGAGGCTTTTCGAAATGCCGGAATCTTTGCTGATGAAAATCCTGCCTTTAAATGGGTATCGGTCATTGCCGGGAAATATCCTTCGGACATTAGCGCGTTAGCGCCCCTGTTTTTGAACTATGTATACCTTGAACCGGGGCAGGCCATGTTTCTTCAAACAGGCCAACTCCACTCATATCTTGAAGGTGTTGCCTTGGAACTGATGACTGGTTCCGACAATGTTATAAGAGGAGGATTGACGCCGAAACACGTTGATGTTCAGGAGCTTTTGAATATTGTAAAGTTTAAGAAATTAAAATCCGGGATAATTTTACCGGAAAAAAACCGGAATGAAAGTATATATAAAACACCGGCCGGTGAGTTTGTGCTTTCAGCGATCAATGTAGCCAGTGGTGAAACATATACCAGTTCTGAAAATAGGAGTGTTGAAATTATTTTATGCATTGAAGGAAGAGCGGTAATTGCCGGTTCGGAGGATGACATATTTAATATGGCAAAAGGAAAATCCGTTATTATTCCTGCTTCGGTAAAAAAATATAGTATAAGCGGAAAGGCAACTTTATACAAAGCTGCAGTACCTTTATAATAAGGATTATAACCATGAGCGAAAAAACAGTTATTTCTAAAGGAGTCCCCTTTAATCTTTCGGACGGAGTTTCATACTCAATCGGCTCGGTCGTCAGCAAGACACTGCTTAAGAAAAATATCGGCAATATTACTCTTTTTTCATTCGATGAAGGGCAGGGGCTTACGGAACATACTTCGCCATTTGATGCCGTTGTTTATATTCTCGATGGGAAAGCGGAAATAGTTATCGGAGGAAAGCCGAAGTTGGTTACGGCAGGTGAAATGATGATTATGCCCGCCGGTATTCCTCATGCGCTTAATGCGATTGAGCGTTTCAAGATGCTGCTTATAATGATACGCGGCGAATAACTGCGGCTCATTATATGCTCTTGAAGGCCCGGACCCTCAGGAAGGAAAATGGCCTGAAAATCCGAATCCGACCAAGATTGATCAGCGCAGGATTTATCCGGGAGAAGGCAGGGTTTTTGAAGATAATTTAAAAAGTGCTTGACATAAGAATAATGTCAATATAGAAAACCGGAAAATAGAATAGAAATTTGAGGGACAAAAAAGGACCAATACAAACAGATGAATAAATTCACAGGCAGCTTTTTCGGTTTTTATTATTATTATTTTAGCACCGGTCTGCCTGTGGTGCGTTGAGGTAGTAACATACTAAGCGCAAAAAGCCATGGGTGGATCAGCCCACGGCTTTTTTAGTTTTAGGGCCGTGGAGAGAAAAGCTTCACGGCCTTTTTGCATTAAAGGAGGAGTTGTACATGACAATTATAGGCAAGCAGATCAGGATGGAGCGCATTATCAACCGCAATACTGGAAAGACAGTAATTGTCCCGATGGATCACGGCATTTCCGTTGGGCCTATCGCCGGCCTTGAGGATATGAAGCGTGCGGTGCAAATGGTTGCCGATGGCGGGGCGAATGCCATAGTAGAACATAAAGGGCTCGTGGGGGCTGGGCACAGACGAAAAGGAAAGGATATAGGACTTATTGTTCACCTTTCGGCTTCAACAAGTCTTTCTCCTTATCCGAATGCAAAGACACTCATCTGTTCGGTCGAAGAGGCTATCAAGATTGGCGCAGACGCCGTTTCTATCCATGTCAATCTGGGCAACGGCGGCGAGAGAGAGATGCTGAAGGATTTTGGTATGGTCAGTTATGAAGCAAAAACCTGGGGCATGCCGCTTCTTGCCATGATATATCCGAGAGGAGAGAAAATAAAAGACGAATACGATGTGAATGTAATCAAGCATGCCGCCCGTGTGGGAAATGAGATGGGAGCAGATATTGTCAAGGTATCCTATACCGGTTCGGTTGAGACATTCAAAGAGGTGGTTGCCGGGTGTTCGATTCCCGTTGTGATTGCAGGCGGTCCGAAAATGGATTCGGACAGGGAGATACTTGAAATGGTCAGAGGCGCAATAGATGCGGGAGGCGCGGGCGCTTCGATAGGCCGGAATGTGTTCCAGCATAAAAATCCGACGAAGATGGTACAGGCTATATCGGCAATAGTTCATGATGGCGTAAACGTAGAAGATGCGCTTAAGATTCTTGAGTAGGATTGTTCGTGAGCCAGTTCCGATCGCATATGACTTTTTACAAAGCAGTCATGATTTACTTTTCAGGTTTGTATATAGGATAAGATAATGAGAAAAATATGGGTGAAAGCTGATCCGTGGAATAAGGAAATTGTCACCACCGCTCTTGAGGGCGGGGCTGACGGAATCGTTGTTCCTGAAGGATATTCGGAAAAAGTAAAAGAGCTCGGCAAAATTCAGACGATATCGGAAGACGGTGATTTGAAAACCGGGAAAGATGTTGTCTTTTATACGATAAAAAGCGGAAAAGATGAGGATGAGATACTAAAACTTTGCAGGAGCAGGAAAGTAATTCTTCAATGCAGCGACTGGACGGTGATTCCGCTTGAAAATCTTATCGCAAAAGGCGCTGATGTAATCGCTCAGGTTCACAGTTATCAGGAGGCCTGTACGGTATTTGGCGTACTCGAAAAAGGAGTAAGCCACATACTTTTTAATTCCGGCGATATTGCCGAACTGAAAAAAACATTGTCCATCGTCAATTCAGAGACGGACAGGGTATCTCTTCAAGAGGCCGAGATTATTGAGATCAATCCTGCAGGAATGGGGGACAGAGTATGCGTTGATACATGCACATCGATGGTACAGGGTCAGGGCTTGCTTGTCGGAAACAGCAGCAGCGCTCTGTTTCTTGTTCATGCGGAAACGGTTGAAAATCCGTATGTGTCACCGAGGCCTTTCAGGGTTAATGCCGGAGCTGTCCATGCCTATACGAGGATTCCGGGAGGAAAGACGAGATATCTGTCCGAACTTTCAGCCGGTGACCATGTTCTTATTACGGATTATAAAGGAAATACGACTAACGGCATTATAGGCAGGCTGAAAATAGAAAAGCGCCCTCTTATGCTTGTGAAAGCTCTGTCAGGTGGCAGGCAGATTACAACAATTCTGCAAAATGCCGAAACAATAAGACTGACAAGCCCTGACGGAACCCCGGTATCCGTTGTCAGTCTGAAAAAAGGAGATAAGGTTCTCGTTGCGACAGAGGAGAGCGGAAGGCATTTCGGCCATAAGATAGACGAGTCGATACTGGAAAAATAGAAGAAAGGGTTCGGGGATTCAAGGAGTCGAGGGATGGAAACATTGAACATCGAATATCGAAATGCGAACTTCGAAGTACGAACCACGATCAACGAGCAAAAGGCAACAGGCAAAAAATAGTTATGAAAAAAAACAATAAAACGAAAAGCAACACTCCTGAAACTGGAATCGTTGACTTGCGGAATTCCATTGATGAAATCGATTGTAATATACTGGAGTTGATAAATAGACGGCTTCTTCT
>JAHJRK010000527.1 GCA_018830925.1 Pseudomonadota bacterium | reverse complement strand
AATGATAGGAAAAGAGCTCGGGCTCTCTCCTGAAGATATGATAACCGCAGAGATTATCGCGTTGTTCCATGATGTGGGAAGGTTCCGGCAGTATGAACTTTACCGTACATTTGTCGATGCCCTTTCGGAAAACCATGCCAGGCTGGGATTAAGACAGATCGGAATCCACAGGGTTTTTTCGGGATTTCCGAAAGATAAAAAACTTCTGATATCAAAGGCCATTGCATACCACAACGCGGCATATCTTCCTGAAGGTGAAGATGAAAAGAATCTTTTTTTCATAAAACTCATAAGGGATGCCGACAAGCTTGATATCTGGAGAGTTTTCCTGGATTATTACATGGATAAAAACCCCAGCGATACAATTGTTCTGGGGCTTCCGGATGTGCCTTTTTTTTCGGAAAAGGCTCTTGAATCCATTCACAGGCACGAATTTGCAAAGATGAAGGATTTGAAAACTCTGAATGATTTCAAGCTTCTCCAGATAAGCTGGGTTTTCGACATAAATTTTATTCCGTCATTTAAATTAATAAAAAAGAATAACTTTATCGGCATGCTCGGAGAAACTCTTCCCCGGAAAAAAGAAATATCAGAGGCGTTGAAAGTTGCCCGCGATTATGTTGATTCAAAACAGACAGCTTTGTAAAAAGTCACTCTGCTGTGTTGCGCTTCATCTTTCGTCATTGCGACGTACTTATGTGTACGTCTCATTCCTCAGGATTCGCGCGCCTTGCATATTGAGCTTTTTACTTTGCCATCAAAACTGATGAACTCGTAAAAAATGAAAACGGAAACATTCGTAAAAAAGACGCGCATAAATGCCCCTGTTGAGGAGGTATTCAAATGGCACTCAAGACCGGGCGCCCTCGAAAGGCTCAGCCCGCCCTGGGATCCTGTCCGCGTTATTGAAAGAAAAGGAGGTATAAATATAGGCGCAAGGGCGGTGCTTGAGATGAAGGCAGGCCCTTTTCCCTATAGATGGACTGCCGAGCACACGGACTACGAAGAAAATCGTCTTTTCATGGACAGGCAGGTAAGAGGTCCTTTTTCCAACTGGGTGCATACCCACAGCTTTGAGCCTGACGGTACCGAAGACTCTTTTTTTGAAGACCGAATCGATTACGCGCTTCCTTTTTACCCGTTTGGAAAACTGCTCGGAGGGGCGTTAGTTGATGCAAAACTCGCAAGAATATTCAAATACCGCCATGCTGTTACAATAGAAGATATAATCCTGCATCTTTCCAAAAAAGATATCAAGAGACCGATGAATATAATAATGACCGGTGCAAGCGGTCTCCTTGGCTCCGCGCTGATCCCCTTTTTTACGACCGGGGGGCACATTGTCCATACCCTTGTGAGAAGAGCCCCTTTTTTGGAAAAAGGCGAGATGTTCTGGGATCCTGAGAAAAAAAGTCTCGATTCTTCTGTTTTTGACGGAGTAGATGCGGTCATTCATCTTGCAGGCGAGCAGATAGGTGAAGGCCGGTGGACTAATGAGAAGAAAAGAAGAATAATTGAAAGCCGCACAAAAGGGACATCTCTTATTGCAGATACAATATCGAAACTTTCGTCTCCGCCGCCTGTGCTTATATGCGCTTCAGCCATAGGCTTCTACGGAAACCGGGGGGATAAAATTCTTACCGAAGATGATCCGCCCGGTGATGATTTTATTTCAAAAGTCTGCAGCGAGTGGGAAAAATCGGCTCAGGCTGCTGTTGCCGCAGGAATAAGGGTTGCCTTCATGCGGATTGGAATCGCCTTAAGTCCTGCCGGAGGAGCTCTTTTACGGCTGCTTCTTCCTTTCAGGGTTGGTCTCGGTGGAAAGATAGCATCAGGAGCCCAGTTTATGAGCTGGGTCGGGATAGATGACGTTCTCGGCGCTTTTTTACATGTGCTTGCGGATAGTAAAATTGCAGGACCTGTCAACGTCGTATCTCCGAATCCGGTAACAAACCTTGATTTTACAAAGACTATAGGACAGGTTCTTTCGCGCCCGGCCATATTCTCAATTCCTGCTGCGGTAATAAATCTTGTTTTCGGAGAGATGGGAAGAGAGGTTCTTCTTTCAAGCACAAGGGTTATTCCGGCAAAGCTCCTTGAATCAGGATACAGGTTCCGTAATCCTGATCTGTTTGGCGTGTTATCTCATCTGCTAGGAAAATAGTTTCCATTCGGAAATAGCTCTTTTGAGCGATCTCGGTGTCAATCTGCGGGATTTCTTGTGCGGCATACATTGCGTATGCCTCCGCGCAATCCCTTGATTTCCTTGAGCTTGCC
Organism: Pseudomonadota bacterium; assembly: GCA_018830925.1. Lineage (GTDB taxonomy): Bacteria > Desulfobacterota > Desulfobacteria > Desulfobacterales > RPRI01 > RPRI01. The sequence goes on along the minus strand of JAHJRK010000527.1, from coordinate 5,145 downwards.
CAAAATTGCCGATTTCCTGATTGGAAACTTACATGTGTTTAAAATTTGTTTACGGATGGACACTAAATAGAAAGGAAGAATCAAAAGGAAATGACAGGTAAATTTAAAGCAAACCTTATTTTTTTAATGACGCTTGCGCTTTTCTTTGGGTTTCTGCACCTTTTTATCCCTGGCGGAAAAGCTTACAACTTCGAGAGGCTGCATATATTCCTGTTTAATTTATGCAGCGGCGGAACCATAGTCCTTTATTTTACCGAGAAAAAGGAGCATCTTACAAAAAAAGCATTTCTGTTTTCCATGCTTGCGATATGCTATGCGGTATGCGCTTTTTTTAAATTCTATTTCGTCTCGATGTTTATCGCCCTTCTTCTTGCAGGCATTGTGGAGTCGGTGAGAATCGTAAGATTTTCCGTATTTCCGTATGATTTTTTCAGGCCGGCGCCTGTTTCCGAAAAGTTTCACCAGGCATCCCTTTTATGTCTTTCCATGGGACTTGTAATATCGAGCCTTGTTATTGCAAACAATGAATATTTAAGAATAGTCTCGTTTCCGAAACTAAAACTCGACACCTTCTTTCTCGGATTTTCTTTCCCCCTTTCCCTTATTACGATGTCAGTCATGTTTTCCCTCATGAAGAATGATGTGAGAAATATTATAAGGATTCTTAAAGATGCCGGCTTCTGGACTGTAAATCTCGGTGTTATAATCTTTTTTCTGTTTATAATGTTCGAAAGACTCGATTTTCAGCTTATTGTAACATTCATACTGTTTTGTTCAGTGGTGATGATATTTATCCTTTTCGCAAAGCTTGGAATAAAGACGCAGCAGAAAAACTTTCTGACATCAGGAATGGTTTTTCTTCTTTTTACCGCCGTGACCGGGATACTCTATATTATTCTGGAATTTCATCCTTCTTATAATCCTGAAAAATTGAAGCTGCTTTTGAGGATTCATGCGTTCGCATCCCTTTACGGATGGAATTTAAGTGGGCTTGCGGTCATATGCAGGTTTGATGATTTTCCGATAATGCTCGACTCAAAATGGATTATAACCATTCACTGGATTACGGTAGTAATTCTTGCGCCATTGGGTTACTACTTCAAACCTTTTGCTGTGTTCGCCGTAGTTCTTTACCTGGTAATGCTCTACATGATTCTTTTCAGTAAAGGTTCCTCCGGCGCAAGTATGTTAAATCACGGATATTGATAAAACGCGGATGACCGGCTGCCAAGGGGTAAAGCAACCGGTCAGAACATCAAATCCGTGATGGAGGGGTTTAATAATAGACTCCGGATGTTATATTACCTGCCGCAGTGTCCTCCGGGGGATCCGCCTCCGAAACCCCTTGCTAAATTCGGGTTCAGCTTTTTCATCTTAATCATGTGTTCAAGCCGTTTCTGGTCGAACTTTGATTCAAGCTCGGATATATCTTTCTGGAGCTTTGCGGCTTTTTCAGTATCGATATTCTTTTTGGCAAGCTCGCTGTTTAATTCCATCTCCTTTGCATAAATATCCTGCCTTAAATCTTCGGTTGCCTTGAAGAATGTGTCGCGCTCGTCGTTTATTTTCTTTGCTTCATCATCGCTGATGTTTCCCATCATGTTTCCGGAACCGGGGCCATAGCCGCCGCCTCTGATTCCCTGACACTGTCCTCCGCCCGGTCCGTATCCCATTCCCCGGCCCGCATAAGCTGTAACGCTTAAGGCAACAACTGCCGCTATTGCAAAAATTGCCAATAATCCTTTTTTCATAATGCCTCCTTGATTTTTTGTTATTAATTATTAATTGAGATTTGTTTTATTCATTTTATAATCCCGCCCTCTTTTATTGTTCTGTTACTGCAACTGGTATGCCAAAACTTGTAGAACACATTATAAAGAAGCATAACATGCTTAATATGCACGATTTATTTAATATTAATCAACGTGCCTGTTTGAATTTGGAAAGAGCCTTGAGTGGATATATAGTATTCAGCTTGAACAGGCAGAAGAGCATCAACCGGATATAAAATACCCGTTTCACAACCTTTCGATTCCATTCAAATCGCACTGGTTCACGGTTGCTTGAAAAATATATGTTTATCTGTTATCAATAAAATCAGCATGATAATCTTAATGTAATGTTCAATTTTAAAGAGGAGAATATCAGGATGAGCATTGATATAAGCGTTAAGATAGGAGGAGAGGCGGGCCAGGGTATCCAAACGGTCGGCGATATTTTAGCGCGCGTATGCCTGAAATACGGGCTGTACCTTATGGCAATAAACGATTTTGAATCGAGGATAAGAGGCGGCCACAGTTTTTTCCAGATACGCATAAGCGATAAACCAGTCAATGCTCCCAGTCACAGTATAAATCTTCTTTTAGCGCTTGATAAAAAAAGCTTCGACCTGCATGAAAAAGAGCTGGTTAAAGACGGTCTTTGTCTGATGGAGAAAATTGATGCTCCATTAAAAAAAAATATTATAGCAATTCCGTTTATTGAGCTTGCAAAGGAAAGCGGCGGAAAAATTACTTCAAATACTGTAGCAGCAGGCGCGTGCCTTGCCCTCCTCGGAGCCCCTTTCGGTATTATCCGTGAAATAATTACGGAAGGCTTTGCTTCAAAAGGAAAAGATATTGTTGAAAAAAACCTTAATGCTGCAAAGGCGGGATATGAAGCTGCCGGGAAAGTTTCGTTTAAATTTGCATTCAAGTGGAAAGCTTCCAGGCCAGGAGGTATCCTTATTGATGGATCCAGGGCTGTGGCTCTTGGTGCCCTTGCCGCGGATTGCCGCTTTGCCGCCTTTTATCCGATGTCTCCTGCAACAGGTATTATGGCTCATCTTGCATCTGTCGCAGATGACTTTCCGCTGGTGGTTGAACAGGCTGAAGATGAGATAGCCGCAGTAAATATGGCTATAGGAGCCTCATTTGCCGGGGCAAGAGCCATGACTGCAACTTCAGGGGGCGGGTTTTGCCTTATGACGGAAGGCCTTGGTTTATCAGGTATCACTGAAACCCCGATTGTAATCGTCAATGCACAGAGACCCGGGCCTGCAACAGGGCTTGCCACAAGAACCGCCCAGGCTGATCTTCTGTTTGTGATAAATGCCGCGCAAGATGAATTTCCAAGATTTGTTTTTGCCCCCGGCTCGCCTGCAGAAGCTTTTGAAACAACTTCAAGGGCTTTCCATCTTTCAGATAAATATCAGGTTCCGGCAATCATACTTGTGGACCAGTATCTTAATGATTCTCTTTTTATTGCCGAAAAGGATTTAAAAGCGCCTGGAAAAGTAAAAAGATTTATTGTCGGTGATACTGATCTGAAAAACCCTGCGGAATATAAAAGATATGCCTTAACTGGTTCCGGAGTCTCTCCGAGAGCTGTTCCCTGCAACGGCAAAGCGATAGTAATGGTCTCGGGAAATGAGCACAGAGAGGACGGGCATACAAGTGAGTCTGCACAGATCAGGATTGACATGGTAAATAAGAGAAATGCGAAAGTTGTTAAAATGCTTTCCGAGATGAATCCGCCTGAAAGATATTTTCCCAGATCAAAAATACTTCTTGCAGGCTGGGGATCTACAAAGGGAGCCATAAGAGAGGCTGTTGATATATTGAGGAAAGAAAAAATCAGTGCGGGATGTGTCAATTTTAACGATTTATGGCCTTTTCCGGCGGCTGCGGCAAAGAAGGCATTACTGGCATGCGAAAAATTTTATATGGTGGAGCAAAACAGCACAGCACAGCTTGGCAGGCTGATTAAGGAGCAAACAGCACTGTCATATTCAGGGGCTGTTCTGAAATATGACGGAAGACCCTTTTATCCGGTAGAGATAGCCGATGGGATCAAAGAAAACCTTCGCAAAAAGTCATAAAATGACTTTTTACTTGGCGGGAAAGGGCTTTCCCTCTCCCGCCGCTTGAAGTAAATTCAAGCGGTTCCACTCTCACCCCAGGCCGGGGCTTAATCGCCCTCGGCCTGATGATGGACTTATTACGAGTCCATCAAAAACATATGAGGTAACTATGGTCAGCATAAAAGATTACGATTCAGATGTTGAGAACAAATGGTGTCCGGGTTGCGGTAATTTCGGAATTCTTGCTGCCATGAAGGATGCCCTTGCTGCACAGGGAATTTCTCCTGAAAAAATTCTGATAATCTCAGGGATAGGGCAGGCGGCGAAGACACCCCATTATCTTAAATGCAATCTTTTTCATGCCCTTCATGGAAGAGCGCTTCCCCTTGCGACAGGGGCGAAGATCGCGAATCACGAACTCACGATACTCGTCAATTCCGGCGATGGTGACTGTTACGGCGAAGGCGGAAATCATTTCATGCACGCAGTCAGGCGCAACATCGATCTCACTCTTCTTGTGCATAACAACAAAGTTTATGGCCTTACAAAAGGACAGGCATCGCCTACTTCCGATGAAGGTATGGTTACAAAAATACAAAGCGAAGGTGTTATAAGTGAAGCATTTAATCCGCTCTCAGTTTCTCTGGCGCTTGGTGCCGGATTTGTGGCAAGGAGCTTTTCGGGGAAAGCCGAACACTTAAGCAAAATTATTCAGGAAGGAATAAAACACAAAGGATTCAGCCTTATCGATATACTTCAACCCTGTGTATCTTTTAACCATGTAAATACGTTCGACTGGTACAAAAAGCGGGTGTATGATCTGTCTCAAAAAGGATATATCCCTGATGATTTCAACAAGGCGATGGAAATTTCCAGGATGTGGGGCGATAAAATCCCTTTAGGAATTATCTATCAGAAAGAGAAACCGTCTTATACGGATAAGATTATTAAACTGAAAAAAGGCACCCTCGTATCGGGAGAATATTCGCAGAAGAAAGTTCAGAACGCAATTCACAGTCAGTAAAACAGAATTACCTCTAACAGCCATGCCCGGAGCGGGCACAACGAAGCATGGGAATACAGGAGCCAGAATAACCATGGCATTGTTTTTCTTCTGTATTCTGTATTCTGACTCCTGTATTCTCATAAAGATAATAACTTATCTGTTAGCAACAAATAGATTTGTCCGGTTTTGTAGCAAATGAATTGTCCGCTTTTTCTGTTTCGGGAGAGTGCTGAGCATCTCATCTGAAACAGAAGGCGAGCGGCGGACTTACGCTGCCTTTTTCTTTTTTATTTCCTTT
>JAHJRK010000526.1 GCA_018830925.1 Pseudomonadota bacterium | reverse complement strand
TATGATAAAGATAGGGGGAACAGCCATGTCCGAAGAGGGTATTAATCTGGAAAGAAAAGGCAAGATTGCTGTTTTAACCATAGATCGTCCTCAGCGAAGGAACGCCTTTAATGAACATATGTTTTCCTGCCTTGAGAAGGCAACATGCGAATTGAAAAAAAACCTGCCGCGTTCTCTGGTGATAACGGGAGCCGGAGATAAAGCATTCAGCGCCGGGTTTGACGTAAGCCCGGATAATCCCATGGTTTCGAGTATTGCGGAGTCAGCGGGTAAGCAGGATAGTGCTCCTGCCGAAAAGGTAATCGGACAGGTGCGGAAAGCGGTGGATGAGCTGTTTTCCCTGCCTGTCCCGATCATAGCCGCCCTGAACGGCCTGGCTTATGGAGGAGGAGCTGAACTGGCAGTTCGCTGTGATATGCGGGTCATGGAGCCTGACACAGTGATATGCTTTTCAGAGGTCCGGCTTGGGCTTATGCCGGACTGGGGAGGTGGCCCGGCGCTTGTGCGGCTGGTAGGGCCTTCAAAGGCAGCAGACTTGATTCTAACGGCCCGCAAGGTTGAAGCCGTTGAAGCGATGCGCCTTGGTCTTGTGAACCGGGTGAGCAAATCCGGGCAGGCGCTCGATGAAGCCGTATCGCTTGCTGAAATGATCGCCTCAAACGGGCCGAGGGCTGTCGCTCATGCCCTTGAAGTAATACGGCAGAGCATGAATCTTCCTTTTCACAAGGCACTCGATCTGGAAGCCGAAAAAGCTGTTTCTCTTATTATGTCCGGTGAATGTATTTATGGTGTGGCCGCTTTTTTAGAAAAAAAAGAACCTGAATTTCCGGATATCGTATAAAACTTTCGCGTGACACTCAGTCAAAAGACGGATCGGGGAATGGCATAATTGCTCACGAAGCATTGTGGTGAATTCAACTTAAAGTCTATTCTTAAAGCGCTCCCCGTTTCAGTTCAGAAGTATACAAATATTGTTGTTTTGAGGGCGGTTTAGGCATAGTATTGGGTAGGTTAAAATATACAGGTCGGCATAATGGGAAAAAACAAATAAGGAGGGGGCAGTGGACATCAAAAGAGAGTTTCTACGGTATTCTTTCGTAATTCCGGTCATAGGACTACTTATTGGTGCTTTAGTAACAGCTAACGCAACTGAGGCTTCAGCACAGGATCCACTGAAAGCAGACTTGGTACTGACAGGAGGTAAAGTCATTTGCGTGGACAAAAAGGATACACAAACCCAGGCAGTTGCTGCGAAGGATGGCAAAATTGTGGCCATTGGAACCAATAAAGCCGTACAGAAGTTTATCGGGCCAAAGACCCAGGTAATTAAACTTGAGGGGAAAACCGTCTTGCCGGCATTCATAGATTCCCACGCTCATCTATATGAATGGGCCGCTAATCTTGCGCAGGTTGATTTACGAAAGGCAAACACTCCGGATGACGTAGTAAACGCGATCAGGGAAAGAGTTGCCCAAACAAAGCCGGGTGCGTGGGTTAAAGCATACGGTCTTAGTTATGATTTATTATCTCTTGGAGTAGTCAAAATAGACCGCCATGTGCTTGATAAAGTCTCTCCTCATAATCCTGTCATCATACTCTCCGTGGGGCACTTTCTTCTTTTCAATAGTGCGGCCCTTAAGCAGTTTAACGTCACCAAAGAGACACCGGACCCGGAAAATGAAATCTGGAAGGATGCGAGCGGTGAACCTGTCGGTGTCATGGCTGAACTCAAGTGGACGGACTACAAAAATAAAGTGCCGCCCTTAACCTTTGATGAGTACGTTGATTACCTGGAAAAGGCTCTTGCCGTGGCTTCTAAAGCAGGAATAGGCACTATGGAAGATTCAAACTCTTACAAGGAAACCGCAAAGGCATACGAGAAGCTGCTCAAAGACGGAAGACTAAAAATGCGAATCAACCTCAACCCCGTTATCGACAAGGAGACCGCCAGGCATTATATGGAAACAGGTCTCGGTTCGGGGTATGGGAATAAATGGATACGTTTCGGTCAAACAAAAATAATCCTTGGTACCATGGGTGCGCGAACAGCCACAATGTTAGAAGACTATTCCGATAAGCCGGGTCATAAAGGCGCGCCTCTCTATCCAATCGAGACGATAGAAAAATTCGTCATGGATAGTGTCAAAAACGGATGGTCATGCCAAATTCATGTCATAGGCGACGGGGACATGGAAATCGTTCTCAATGCATATGAGAAGGCCCTGAAGTGGTACAAAGAGAACACTGGTAAGGATAATACTGATCTTCGACTCACCATTGACCACTATGGACTCTATACTCCTGACCAGTTAAAACGGACAGCAGATATGAAAATATGGGCATCTATACAACCCATCTTCAGACCACAGTGGAACAGACCCAATGGTTTTTTTGTAACTCGTATTGGAAAAGATCGCTGGACAAGGTGTGTCCCCATTGGAACCCTGTTCAAGGCAGGGATACCGGTTTCTTTTGGTTCAGATCTTCCCTATGGAGCAAGTATGGATCCGCGCATAGGCATTCACTCCTGTCTCGATGGCATGGGACAGCCGGAAGAGATCATTACCGCATATCAGGCAATTCAGGGATATACTATAAACGCTGCCCGCCGTCTTTTCAGAGATCATGAAACCGGTTCCATTGAGGTGGGCAAGCTCGCTGACTTTGTGGTCCTCAATCTTAACCCTCTTGAAATCCCCAAAGAACAGGTATGGAATGATGCCAAAAATGCCCCCAGCGACCTGCGGGTTGAATATACTATAGTGGATGGAAACATCGTATATAAAGCAAAGTAGCACCAGCATTAAGAGTTACCCCTTCTCCCGGTTGGGTTTCGTGTTCACGCGGGTAATGCCGTCATTTGGGGGTGAAGGGAATATAGTGCCTGTTTTTAATTCGCTCGCTAACCTCGCCTCAAACAGCGGGGAATGCGCTCGCTATTTCGGCTCAACATGGATGAAAGGGCGGAGGTGGTCGCAAAATGCGGCTACCTTGACCTCTTTAATAAAGAAACAGTATTATTATGTTCCGGTGCTATCCTGCATGCTGTGGCCTGTTTCTTTGACAGGGATAATTCGCCTTTCAATATCGGCCCAAATTTTACGTTTCATCATTCTCAGATCATATTCAGTCTGCAGATTCAGCCAGAACTGAGCTTCAACACCAAAATACCGCTGTAACCTCAAAGCTGTGTCGGCGGTAATGGACCTTTTTCCATTCACAATTTCACTTATTCTGTTCGGTGGGACCGAAAGATCTCTGGAAAGCTGGTTTATACTGATACCCAGAGGTTCCAGAAAATCCTCGCGGAGGATTTCGCCCGGATTTATCGGTTCAAGCATGTTTTCTGTAAACATAAGCACCCCTTAATGAAAGTCTTTAATTTCAACATGGTACGCATTGCCGTCCTGCCATTCGAAACATACCCTCCACTGCGTGTTGATACTGATAGCATATTGCCCTTTTCGATCCCCGGAAAGAGCATGAAATTCATTTCCGGGATTAAGCATCAACACCTCTATACTGGAAGCAGCATGCAAAACCATAAGCCGTTTTCTTGCCTGCCTTTCAAAGGCTTGGAAACGGCGTACCCGTTGATCATTAAATAGTTTTTCAGTATCCCGGCAGGCAAATGATTTAATCATAATTGGATATATTACGCCAAACGTAATACGTCAAGCGGCAATTAAATTGCAGGCGTGGATTTCTTTTACGATTCCTTCTTTGAACAATTATTTTATTGACAATTTAGCATGTTATGCTATTCAAACCGCATCAGACGGTTTAAGGTCTTTTTAAAACCTTCTTCTCCACAATGATGAGGAGATTTATGGCCGGATTACATCTTTCAAAAGATCTTTTTGGCCGATTTCCCGATGGCTCTCTATCGGCAGCCGTTGCAGTTTCTATCCCCGGTTTTTACCGGCATCCAAATAATATTCCTCTGTACCGACAAAAAAGATATCAGTTGTTTTTACCAGCTCAGAGGAAATAAGCCTCGAAAAAGAATTATTAATAGAACTTTTTGAGCGCTTTGAAGAAGCGCGTTATCTGCTGAATAATGTCGAATGCTGGAGCGCACGGGAGTTACAGGACATTTTCGGATACACTGACTGGAGAAACTTTGCAAAAGTTATTGATAAGGCTGAGAATGCCTGTGAAAATGCCGGCGGTGCAATTGCCGGCCATTTCGTTGACGTCAACAAAATGGTCGAAGTTGATAAAAGTCTCCCGCCGACTGGATAGCGACGAGAAAAAATTCTCCTCTAGATTGGAGAGTTAGAGAAGAATGAAGGTCTGATCCTTATTGGTATACAGAGTATAAGTGAAAGAAGGATAAAAATGGAACAGAACAAGATCGTTGTCTTTGAAAGCAAAAAGATCAGGCGCATCTGGCATGATGG
>JAHJRK010000525.1 GCA_018830925.1 Pseudomonadota bacterium | reverse complement strand
GGCGCATCTTGCCATAGTCGGATCACATTCCGTAAACGGGGTGGCACAAATTCACAGCAGGCTGCTTAAAGAAAGAGAACTGAAAGACTTCGATGAGATGTATCCCGGCAAGTTTAACAATAAAACAAATGGAATAACTCCGCGCCGGTGGCTGCTTGCGGGAAATCCAAGGCTTTCCGAGCTGATTACTTCGCGCATAGGAAATGAATGGCCCAAAGATCTGGACCAGCTCCGTAAAATAGAGCCTTTTATCAAGGATTCCGGTTTTGTAAAAGAATGGAAAGCTGTAAAATTTGCAAATAAAGAGCAGCTTGCCAAGATAATAAAAGAGAATACCGGCATCCAGATAGATCCGGGTTCAGTTTTTGACATACAGGTGAAAAGAATACATGAATACAAGAGACAACTGTTAAATATTATTCATATTGTTTACTGCTGGCTGAAGCTCAAGAATGAGCCTGATTTTTCAATGCACCCGCGTACTTTTCTTTTCGGAGGGAAAGCGGCGCCGGGATATTTTACTGCAAAAACCATTATCCGTCTTATCTGCCATGTTGCCGAAATGCTGAACCGCGACACATCGACGAACAAAACAATCAAGGTCGTATTCATCCCCAATTACCGGGTTTCTCTTGCGGAAAAAATATTTCCGGCTGCGGATCTCTCCGAGCAGATATCAACGGCCGGCTTTGAAGCTTCGGGGACTTCCAATATGAAATTTGCCTTAAACGGAGCTCTTACTTTGGGGACTCTTGACGGGGCAAATATAGAAATCATGGAAGAGGTCGGCAGGGAAAACATATTTATTTTCGGACTGACTGCTGAGGAAGTCTCGGCAAGGCGGCAGGATTACAATCCGCGTGAATATTACGCAAAAGATCCTCTCCTTAAAAGAGCTATAGACCTTATACGCGAAGGATTTTTCAGCCCCGAAGAGCCGGATATATTCCACTCCCTTGTTGATTTACTGCTGAATGACGACAGATATTTCATACTCGCCGATTTTGAAGCGTATTATAACTGCAACAGAGAAGTTGATGCGCTTTACAGGGACCAGGATGCATGGACCCAAAAAGCGATATTGAATGTTGCGAGAATGGGCAAGTTTTCATCAGACAGAACAATCATGGAATATAACCGCGATATATGGCACGCGGAACCCTGGCCGGTGCTCAAGGAATAGAAGGGCAAAGAGCTGATTTGATTTTTGAGAGCTTAGCCGGGTAGAGGTATGGGCAGAAGAGCAGAAACTGAACTTTGGAATATGATCAACTTATATGTTGATGTATGTCCCGAAATCGTTCCCTTTTTCACCTTACCTTCAACCCCTCATCCAGATAGCAGGTCAGAAAATAAAAGAAATGGGCTATACTTCAGGGGTCAATCAACCATACGCTGGATCAATAGTGCCAATGGCTTTTTATCATCAAGATCGCCGAGTAGCGTCAATAATGATCGAAGTCAATCGCAAGCTCTATATGGATGAGATGACCGGGGTAAAAAATGACACATTTGAATCAACCCAAAATAATATACAAACTATTTTGAATTCATTAAATGAGTTCCAACATATATAGCGCCTTCGGTTATCAAAAAACGTCTCCCATAGATCGGAGAGTTAGAGAAAAAGGAAACCCGTATTGGCGGGATATGTGGAGAAACCCTTTATTCCTTCTCTTGTCTCTTAATCCACTGTTTCATATCCTTGAGCAGGCTATTTTTGAAGTCTTCCGGCGCCAGAATGAGAATATGAGGAATCCATGATTTCAGCAAACTCCGGACGGCCTCATACTGGCCGACCCGGCAGGAAACAACTATCGACCCGTCCGGCCTTTCTTCCCTGATCTCCTGGTCTGGAAGCATCTTCCGGCGTTTGAAATAGTTGCTGCAGGAGGCATCCACCAGAACGGTAACCTCAAGGTTTCTATCCTCAGTAAACCAGATGTTGACGCTGCCTTTTAGAAGCTGGTCAAGGTTTTCGGGAACAGCCCTGAAGTTGACTTTTGATAATCTGAAATTACCGATTTTGTCCATGGCATAACGCTTCATAATTCCCGAGCTCAGCTCTTTACCGATCAGATACCAGAAACCGCCGAAATATGCGATCCGGTAGGGCTCGATGATGACCGGATGTGGTCCCTTGCCTGAGTCGTAATGAAAGCCGGCCTGCTTTTTTCCCCTTATGGCCTTTACTAGCCGGTTAAGCAGTAAGCTGTCCATGGGCACGGCATCGTCGATTTTAACGAACACAGGCATGGTTGTGACACATTCATGCAGACGGTCCAGTACAGCATCAGCCGCCTTCTGAAAAGACTGCCCAAGTTGTCCGACCATATTCTTAAGGGCAACTATAAGAGCCAGTTCCGTGTCATCAAAGACCTCCAGATTTTTCACCAGGTCCTTGCTCATATGATAGCTTCCCTTCTGAACCTCGTGAAGTGGAAAACCTGATTCCTTAAGAAGCTGCAAATCACGCTGGATAGTCCGGGGCGTTGTATGGAACTCTTTGCTGAGCCAGGAGCTTGATACTTTCTCTTTTTCCATGAATACCCTGAGTATCTGGCCCAGGCGGACCAGTTTTGTCCGTGCGCTTTTTGTACGGGTCATCGCTTCTGCCTCCCTTATCACGAACTCGATAACTGTCCTTCTATTCAAACATAGTTCACCGCCGCAGGCGGCCAACAATCCCGTATATCCTGTTAATCCTGTCTAAAATTCTTGTCCGCTTGGACCCTTTTTCCCAAAAAAAATAATGCGACGTACGGCTGTCGTTTGGGTCTTTATTTATCAGCAAAAGACTTATAATATCAATATCAAAGATGAACCGGACACGGTAAAAACAGTTTGTGATATTTCTTTTAGAAAGGACATTACCATGATAGGCGCAATTGCAGGTGACATAATCGGCTCGGTGTATGAGTGGAACAACATAAAGACCAAGGAGTTTGAGTTGTTTTCTGCCAGATGCTTCTTCACGGACGATACGGTTCTGACAGTTGCACTGGCATACTCTATTTTGACTGGTACCCCCTATGTCGATAACCTGAAGAAGTTCTACCGCTTCTATCCAGACAGCGGCTACGGCGGGGGGTTCCATCGCTGGGCAAAGAGCGTGAATTCAAAACCCTATAACAGCTGGGGAAATGGCGCAGCCATGCGCATCAGTCCCGTCGGTTATGCATACGACGATCTTGATACTGTCCTGCAGAAAGCAGCGGAATTCACTGAAATCACGCACAATCATCCCGAAGGAATCAAGGGAGGACAAGCGACTGCCGCAGCTATCTTTCTTGCCAGAAAAGGGAAATCCAAAGACGAGATAAAGGATTTCATTGAGACAGAGTTTCAATATGACCTGAGCAGACACGTCGACGAGATCCGCCCGTTCTACAAGTTTAATGAATCATCGCAAGAAACCGTCCCGCAGGCAATCCGCGCGTTTATAGACTCAAACGGTTTCGAGGATGCCATCAGAACGGCTGTCTCTCTGGGCGGGGACACCGATACGCTGGCCTGTATCACCGGAGGCATAGCCCAGGCTTTTTATGGAGGTGTTCCCGATCCGGTTGCAAATAAAGTTTACGAAATTCTCGATAAACGCCTCGGGAAGATTACAAGAGAATTCATGAAAGAATTCTGTGAAGGCATATGACCGTAAAACCGCTCCAGCGTGAAATATAGGGTTAAACTTCAATGTATTCTCTTAAATATCCTTTGACATAATCCGGTTAAAATGCAAATAAAATACAAATTGTTACGCATGTATATCTTCAAATCTTGAAAGGAAATTATGATGGACCAGTTTGCAGCACCTATTCTGATTCATGAGCAGGGTGAAACCATTCTTGAGAGATTGCCTCTCAGTGGTGACTCTAAAATAAATTATAACGAAAATTGGCTGCAGGAGCTGCTTTTTAAGCATCCTCAGACGCTACCTATTAATGAGATTGATCAATCGTATCTTAATTTGATTCCCATATGCCGCGAAATGAAAACTCCAGTGGGGCCGGTTGATGTTCTCTATATTACACCCGAGGGCAAATTAGTTATTCTGGAGGCAAAACTCTGGCAAAATCCTGAGGCAAGAAGGAAAGTCATTGGGCAGATCCTTGATTATGCCAAAGAGCTGGGGAGGTGGTCATACGAGGATCTCCAACGTGAGGTTTCGCGGGCGTTAAAGCCTCAGGCAGGACAACTCCATAAGTTGTTTGATCTTGTTGCAAGAAAGTATCCAGATCTTTCGGAAGCCCGGTTTGTAGATTCTGTTTCGCGCAATTTGAAACGCGGAGAGTTTTTATTGCTAATTGTCGGTGACGGTATACGGGAAGGTGTAGCAGCAATAGCAGAATTTCTCGAAAACCACGGTACAATGCACTTCACTTTCGGATTGGTTGAAATGGCAATCTTTAAAGTCAATGATAAGAGCTTATTGGTACAACCTAGAGTCATTGCAAAAACAATGATCGTAAAGCGAACAGTTATTACACTTGAGACCGAAGGACTTGTTGCCAATGATGCCGATGAGTTGGAAGAGGAATCTTCAATTGAATTGAGTGAGATTCAAAAGTTTTATTATGAGTTTTGGAGCGAGTTTATTGCAGGGCTCAAACTGGATGATCCGGGACAACCTTTACCCATAGCTAGGAGGAAAGGAAATATCTCTTTAAGCACACCGGCAGGAGGTAATGCCTGGATAACCATTTATTTTTCTCAAAAAAATAGTGAAGTTGGTGTATTTTTGACATTCCTTAAGAGTTCTTTTGGGGATATGCTATACAATAAATTACTGAATGACCGGGAAACAATTGACAAGGAACTTGGTACGCTGGTTGCCTGGAGAAGTAAAGATGGTAAACATTTAATCAGCGCAATTAAAACCGTTCCGGATCTAAAATCGTCTCAATACCGCGAATCAATAAAAATATTTCTGGCAGACCATGCTAATATTTTTGTGAATGTATTTAGACCTCGAATCGAACGTATCATGGAAGATGTCTGAACCTTGGAATAAAGTTGAGTGAACAAAAATAACTGGGTTTACGGTGCATGTAAAATCCAAATATCCTTTGACCGGTCTGCTTCCCGCAAGCTCCGCCTTTTCCATGCGGAATCAAGGGAAGCTATTTAAAACAGATATTTTCATTACCGGGAAGCCCGGCTCTTCGCGGCAGAAAGCTTCAGAAAAACCAATTAAACTATATTATCTCTTCCGATAGAAGCATGCGTTCAATCCTTTCCTATAATCACATGGATATGTATACCTATGCGGATGATAACAGCTTTCTATTTTAATATTTATTTGTTATACAGCTTCTTGGTTTGCATATTAGGAGATTATACATATGAGCACCCCCTATCATGCCAGATATTTTGCGCATGAACTGACCCGCCAAGGCGGAGACGGAGTTGAGCGCCTGTCTCGTTCACTATTCGATGCCTGCGTGGATTTGAACCCGCACCAGATCGAAGCCGCCCTTTTCGCTCTTCGTTCGCCTTTAACAAAAGGGGTTCTTCTTGCGGACGAGGTTGGTCTTGGAAAGACCATTGAGGCGGGTTTGATACTCTGTCAGAACTGGGCGGAACGTCATAGACGGCTTCTTGTTATCTGCCCGGCATCACTTCGGAAACAGTGGGCGCTGGAACTGGAAGAAAAATTTCACCTACCTTGCATTCTGCTGGATGCCAAAACATATAATCAATCCCAAAAAGAGGGTAATCCCAATCCTTTTCTTGCTGAAGGGATAATTATCTGCTCAATGCACTTTATCAGCAGCCGAGCTTCAGAGATTCGTGCCATCCAATGGGATCTGGCTGTGATTGACGAAGCCCACAAGCTGCGGAATGCCTACCGCCAGAGCAACCGGATTGGCCAAAACATTCGATGGGCACTTGAAGACCGTCGCAAGCTTCTTGTTACGGCCACTCCTCTTCAGAACTCCCTGCTGGAACTTTACGGACTTTCCACAATCATGGATGAACGCATATTCGGCGATCTCCCATCGTTTCGAGTACAATACGTAAATGCAGAAGGCGACCTTGAAGGCTTGCGCGAACGACTTAAGGCTTTCTGTACGCGCACATTGCGCAGTCAGGTTTTAGAATATATTCAATACACTGAACGCAGGCTGATTACCCGGCCATTTCAACCCACAGAACAGGAGCACAAGCTCTATGAAGCGATATCGGATTTTCTGAAGCGGGATGACACTTACGCGCTGCCTTATCAGCAGCGTCATTTGACCGCCCTAATTGTCCGCAAACTTCTTGCCTCATCATCGCAGGCAGTAGCCGGAACATTAGAGGTAATACGGGATCGACTCATCGCTATCAGAAATGATGTCAAAGAGCAAACCAGCCTGGCGGAACGCATCATTGAAGAGGAAGAAATTGAAGACGAGCTTCTCGATGAGCTTCTCGGCGCTGAAGATGATCAGCCGGAATTGGCTGTTCAAAGCCAGGAAGGATCCGTCCGAATTGATAAGCAGAAACTGGATGCTGAAATTGAAGAGTTAAACCGCTATATTCAGTGGGCTCGCAGTGTCGGTGTGGACACTAAAACACGAACCCTTCTCAAAGCCCTTGAAATAGGTTTCGCTGAAATGAAAAAAATTGGCGCAGCCCGGAAAGCGATTATTTTTACTGAATCACGCCGAACGCAGCAATTCCTGAACACTTTTTTGGAATCCAACGGATACGCCGGTCGTGTGATTACATTTGATGGAACCAACAAGGGGCCTGAATCAACCCGCATTTATGGAAAATGGCTTGAGGCAAACCGGAGCGCCGGACGTGCCTCAGGCTCCCGCGCCATTGATATACGCACAGCTATAATAGAGCACTTTCGGGATAGTGCCGGCATCCTGATTGCTACCGAAGCTGCCGCTGAAGGGATTAATCTCCAGTTTTGTTCTCTTGTAATCAATTATGACATGCCCTGGAATCCGCAACGCATCGAACAGCGCATCGGCCGGTGCCACCGTTACGGGCAGAAGCATGATGTCGTTGTCATAAATTTTCTGAATGAGCGAAATGAAGCCGATCGCCGTGTATATGAACTTCTGAATGAGAAATTCAACCTCTTCACCGGACTTTTTGGGGCCTCAGATGAAGTGCTTGGCAGCATAGAGTCAGGTGTGGACTTTGAACGTCGCATTTTTGATATTTACCAGCAGTGTAGAACGACGGATGAAATTGAGGCAGCTTTCAAAGCCTTACAAAAAGAGTTGGATGATACGATAGCGTCGCGGATTAAGGATACCCGCAAAATTCTTCTTGAACATTTTGACGAAGATGTCCATGCCCGACTTAAAGTAAACCTGAGCGGAACAAAGGAGCAACTCGATCGTGTCGGAAAAATGTTCTGGACATTAACGAGGTTCATTCTTGATGGAAAGGCGCAGTTTAATGATCAGGAGCTGTATTTCAACCTGAATGATTCACCGGTATCAGGCGTCAAACCCGGCGCCTATCACCTCATTTCTAAAGAACGCGTCAATGTTCCTGGAGAATTCCTTTACAGATTGTCACATCCGCTTGGCGAATATGTGACCGACAACGGCAAGAATTTCCCTTCTCCGGTCGCCGAAGTCAAATTTGATATTACGGAGCACAGGGCAAAGATCTCAGTTGTAGAGAATATCAAGGGCAAATCCGGCTGGCTGATTCTCCAGCGCCTTGTTATAGACTCTTTTGAACGGGAGGAGCATCTGCTCTTCTCGGCTTTCGACGATGACGGTAAAGCGCTGGGACAGGAAACCTGCCAGAAACTATTTAACTGCGATGGACAGATAGTTGAGGAGATTTCCCTACCTGAGAATGCCAATCACCGCCTTGCCACCGAAGCCGACCGGCATGTCAAGGCGACCATTAATAAATCTCTGGAGCGCAACAGTCAGCATTTCAACGAAGCGCGGGATCAGCTTGACAAATGGGCTGAAGACATGGAGCTGGCCGCACAAAAGGAATTGTACGACAATAAACGCCAAATTCGAGAATTACAGCGCCTGAGCCGTCAGGCCCCCACAATTAACGAACAGCATGAATTGCAGGAAAAAATATCCAAACTTGAACAAAAAAAACGAAAGCTTCGTGAAAAAATTTTCGATATTGAAGATGAAATTGCTGAAAAACGAGACCATTTAGTTGAAGCTTTAGAAAAACGGATGCAGCAGAAAACGCAAATCGATACCCTTTTTCAAGTCCGTTGGAATGTAGTTTAAATATAGGAGAATCGTTTAATGCCGACCACAGAACAACTTCGAAACCGCCTTATAAATAAGCTAAAAGAGCTGTTTCAGCTTGACCAGCCCGATCTTGATTTTGGTTTTTATCGGATCATGCATGCCAAATCTGACCAGGTTTTAAATTTTCTTGAAAATGATCTGTTAAAAACTATTGAAGAGGCTTTTGGGCGTACAGATGATACCCGTCAGGCCGAATTAAAGGCAGCTTATGATAAGGCAGTTGAGCAGGCAAAAGAGTTTGGTGTGAAAAATCCCGAAGAATCAGCTCCGGTCAAAAAAGCCAAAGCTACATTGAATGCTGTTAAAGATACTGCCAGTTCCGAAGGTGAAGTCTATGATCATTTGTATCGGTTTTTTGAACGCTATTATAATAATGGGGATTTTATTTCCTGCCGATATTTTACCCGGGAAACTTCCGGCAAAGCAGCCCCGTATGCAATTCCATATAACGGTGAAGAGGTTAAACTTCACTGGGCCAATGCGGATCAGTATTATATCAAAACAGCTGAATATTTTAACAACTTCACATTTGACCTGAGAAAGGCAAAGGAAGTTCAGAACCTTAATAAGCGTGACCTGATCGATATCAAAATTAATGACAACACAGAACCTTTAATTGTTCATTTCAGGATTGCGGAAGCGGCCGAGGGCGAACATGGCAACATTAAAGCCAGTGAGACAGAAAAGAGATATTTCATTATTCATAGAGAAAATCCGGTTGAAATGAACAACGAAGGCGAATTGGTTATTCATTTTGAGTACCGGCCAGACACGGAAAAAAGCGGTCAGGAAAATACATGGCGGGAAAAACGAAACACTGAAGCTGTTAAAACCATCTTTGACGCAATAAAAAAGATTGCCGGCGCCAAGGAATATCGGAGATTATTAGAAACCCCTGCCCCGACAGATAAAGACAATAGCCGCACACTCCTTGCCAAATATATCAACAAATATACTGCCAGAAACACCTATGATTATTTTATCCATAAGGACCTACGTGGCTTTTTGTGTCGAGAACTGGATTTTTACATCAAAAACGAAGTCATGCGGCTGGATGACATCGAAAGCGCCGATATCCCGACAGTTGAAACCTATCTCGGAAAACTCAGGGTGCTGCGCAAAATCGCAGGCAAATTGATTGATTTTATTGCCCATCTTGAAGACTTTCAGAAAAAGCTTTGGCTTAAGAAAAAATTCGTCGTCGAGACCAATTACTGTATTACTCTGGATAGAGTACCGGAGAATCTTTATCCTGAAATAGTCGGGAACAAAGCCCAGCATGATGAATGGGTAAAGCTTTTTGCCATCGATGAAATAGAGCGAGACCTTTCAAATCCTGGTTATACCAAGCCACTAACCGTGAAGTTCCTGAAGGCTAACAACAAACTGGTACTGGATACCCGGTTCTTTAAAGACTCATTTAAATCCCAACTGATCTCTTCCATTGAAAATTTCGACGATCAGTGTGACGGTCTTTTGATACATTCAGAAAACCTTCAAGCATTGAATCTCATTTCATCAACATATTCATATAATATCGAAATGGTTTATACAGATCCTCCATACAACAAAAGAAAAGATAATGATTTTGCTTATAAGGATTCCTTTCAGCACTCATCTTGGATAGCGATGATTTATGACAGATTGTTAACTATAAACAAAGTAATTAAGCAGGATGCTTGTCTCTTCATTAGTATTGACGAAAATGAGTTTAACAATTTGTATTTCGCAGGGCATAATTTGATAGGATATGCTGGATCAAAGGTTTTGCCTGCTATAACAAACCTTAAGGGAAATCAAGATACTGAGGGTTTTGCATCATGTCATGAATATGTTTTAGCTTTCGCTAAAAGAAGTCTTGCAGATATAGGTCGCCTACCGATTGATGAAGAAGTTCTTCTTGATGAATGGCTTAATGATGAATATGGTCTATATAAACAGGCTGATGGACTCCGTGCAACAGGTGCAAATGCTCCAAGAGAAAAAAGACGAAATCTTTGGTATCCAATTTTCTTTTTACCTAATGGCTCTGACTTCTACACAACTGAAAATGATATACCAAAACATAAATCACATATTGCTATATGGCCGATTAATGATGATGGTGAAGAGTTAAGTTGGTATTGGAAAAAGGATAAGGTTAATTCGGAAAAGTATAATCTAATCATAAAAAAATCCCGAAACGGCAATTTTACATTGTACAAAAAACAACGCCCAGGTATTGGCGATATTCCTACAAGGAAACCGAAGTCTTTCATATATGCACCAGAGTACAGCAGTACCCACGGCGGTAATTTGGCTCAAGAAATTTTTAACCAACGAATGTCTTCTTTCACTCCAAAATCAGTAAAATTGATTGAAGACTTAATTTATTTAGGACTGAAAGGTTCCGCTGGTACTGTGTTAGACATCTTCGCAGGTTCTGGAACTACTGGGCATGCTGTTATCAATCTTAATCGAAAGTATCTATCTAACGGGAATACGAACACTCGTATGTGCAAATATATACTTGTTGAAATGGGCGATTATTTTAACACTTTCCTCATACAGCGCTTATCCAAGGTAGTTTATTCTGTAAACTGGAAAGACGGCAAACCGACAGCCCGAGGCACCGGCATATCCCACTGCTTTAAATATATTAGGCTGGAATCCTACGAAGATACGTTGAATAATTTGCGCTTCGCCGAAAACTCAATCCGTGACCAAACTGTTTCAACCAATAGTGGTTTGAAAGAAGACTACATGCTCCACTACATGCTTGATGTGGAAACCAGAGGCAGCCAGAGCCTGTTGAATATTGATGCATTCACTGATCCTGAATCCTATCAGCTTAAAATAAAAAAATCGGGCAGTGATGAATACACGATCCGTAACGTAGATTTGCTTGAAACATTCAATTATCTCATTGGACTCCGCATAACACACATCGCCACACCTCAAATATTTAATGCAAAGTTTAAAAGAGAGCCCGACCCTGAACTCCCTGAAGATCAGCATACCCGGCTTGTTATTAATGGCAGGATTAAACAAGATGAGAATGGGTCTTGGTGGTTCCGTAAAGTCGAAGGTTGGGTTCCGGCTAATCCCAATCAACCCAACAATGGCAAACTGGAAAAGGTTTTAATCGTATGGCGCAAGCTTACCGGTAATCTGGAAAAAGATAATCTGATCCTGGATGAATGGTTCCAGAAAAATCGTATCAGCACTCGCGACTTCGAATTTGATACCATATATGTCAACGGCAGTAACAATCTGCCGAACCTTAAACTGGAAAGCGAAAACTGGAAAGTCCGCCTGATTGAAGAAGATTTTATGCGACTCATGTGGGAAATGGAAAACTTATAAGGAGCGGACTAATGCCAAGACCAACACGAAGTAACCTTAAAACTCATAAATTCCGCAATAAGCTTCTTCTCAATCAATGGCTGATCAGTCTTTTTGGGATTGACCCCTTTGCAGAGCATAATCTTAACGGTGCTGTGGTTCGTCCCTACCACTTATTGGCCGACCCGATCAAAGACCCACGCATGGAAGGTCTGGATCATGACAATTTGCATAAGTTTTATCATAATTTGGTCAACAGTAACCTGTTCTGGAATGAAACCTGCGAAACCAGCAAAGAACAACTGCTCATATATGAAGAAAACATTGCCCGGCATACACAATCTATTAATGAAAAAAGGCGCCGCCCGATAGTTTGGAAATATTTTCAGTGGTTGACGCTGATATTTTCCGAAATTTATTTGGATCGTTATTTCAACAATCAAGATAAATTGCTGGATGATCTGAATAAATTTGTAGAAAAATTTAACCGTCACTGGATTGAGTATGCCGAAATAGATCATTATAACAAAGACGATTTAAACAAATTGTGCCTGCAGAATGCCACCGGAAGCGGAAAGACCCTGCTGATGCACGTCAATCTGCTCCAATTTCGCCATTATGCCAAAAGTTGTGGCTGTGAAAAAGAATTGTCCCGTGTAATTTTATTGACCCCCAATGAGCGATTGAGTGAACAGCATATCGGTGAATTTAAAGAAAGTAACATTCCAGCTGATCTATATCTGCAAAGCCGCGGCAGCCTTTTTGGTATGGCACTGGGATTAAATCGCGTTGATATTCTGGAAATCACCAAATTAGCCGCCCAAGAAGGCCCAAACACGATAGCCACGCGCAGTCTTGGCGACCAGAACCTGCTTATGGTGGATGAAGGTCATCGCGGGTTGTCCGGCAAAAATGTAAAAGCAGACGAAAATGCCTGGTATAAACACAGAGCCGATTTGTGTGCCAAAGGGTTCACATTTGAATATTCCGCAACTTTTGAGCAGGCTGTCGGCGGAACTGGGCATGAAGATGATTATGCCAGAAGTATATTATTCGATTATTCATACCGCTGGTTTTATGAGGACGGTTTTGGAAAGGATTATCAGATTCTTAATCTCCCCAAATCCTATGAAGAAATTCAGGCGACCTATCTTACAGCCTGTTTGCTAAAATTTTATCAGCAGCTTCGAATTTATAATGAAAGATCCGTTGGTTTTGAACCTTTTAATATAGAAAAACCACTTTGGATTTTTGTGGGCAGCACGGTAATAAAAGCCAAGGGAACCAAAGACGAAACAGCTGTTGCGGCTGATGTTGCGCTGATAATTAAATTCGTGGCAGATTTTCTGTCTGAATCTGATGCTTTTCAGAAAAGAATTAATGATATCATTACCGGAAATGGCCAAACGACAGGCCTTCTGGATAAAGACGGCATCGATATATTTGCTGGATCATTCATGTATCTTGCAAAAATTATGAATGCAGGCGAAACGGTTAGGGACATTTACAAAGATATTCTTAAACGTTTATTTAACAATCCAGCCGGCGGACAGCTTGAACTTGCAAGAATCAAGGGTGAATCAGGTGAAATTGCCCTTAAAGCTGGATCTGCTGAAGAACCCTTTGGACTGATAAATGTTGGTGATGCAAAGGGCTTATGCGATCACATTGAAGAAGTCGCCAAACAATATGATACAAAAGTATCAATCGAAGAAAGCGAATTTACTGAAGCCATGTTCGCATCGATCAATGATTCTGTTTCGCCGATAACTATATTGATTGGCTCCAAGAAGTTTATAGAAGGCTGGGATTGTTGGCGTGTTAGTACCATGGGTCTCATGCACGTTGGTAAAAGTGAAGGGACCCAGATAATACAGCTTTTTGGCCGTGGCGTTCGATTAAAAGGATACGGTTGGAGCCTGAAAAGAAGCGGACACACTTTCGCACCGGAACGTCCCCTGTTTATTGAAGAGCTGGAAACACTGAACGTCTTTGGCATTGAAGCGGACTTTATGGAAAAATTCCGTGATTTTCTCAGAGAGGAAGGGCTTCCAGGCAATGAACGCAAAAAGATCATTACCATTCCACTTAATGTAACCTATGATATCGGTAAAAAGCTGAAAATCCTGCGCCCAAAACGAAAATCTGCTGATGGGAAAGAATATGATTTCAAAAAAGATGCGCCGGTTCCGGCGATTGGCGAAATTCCTGAATATCTAATGCAAAACACCGTTGTTTCCGATTGGTATCCACGAATTCAGTTTGTAAAGTCCCGAGGGACATTAACGACTGTCCAAAAAGAACATGCCCAATTAAGTAAAGAACATCTGGCACTGCTCAATTACGACGAACTCTTTTTTGAACTGGAGCGCTTTAAACGTGAACGAAGCTGGTATAATCTGAATATTACCAAAGACGGTATTCGCCGGCTTTTGGTTAATCCCAACTGGTACACCCTTTATATGCCGCATGAACGACTTAGGCCCACCAGTTTTAATGACGTCTTACTGATCCAACAAGTAGTGACAGAATTGCTCAAACGATACTGTGATCACTATTATAATTACCGGAAACGGGAATATATCGAGCCCAGATTAGAACTCAGAGAATTAACGCTGGAAGATGATAATTTTCCATCTGAAGAGCAATACCGACTTATTGTTGATGGTGATGAAGAACAGGTTATTCAGCATATAAAACAGATTAAAAAGGAAATTGAAGAAAATAAAGAATACTTGTGCAACTTTTCCAGCCCCGGTGAATTAAAAGCCTGCAAGTGGAATACACACCTTTATCAGCCGCTTTTTCATGTACGTCGTGGTGGTAAAATAACAATAATGCCCGTTGCTTTAAATGAAAGTGAATATCAATTTGTCGTGGATCTTAAAAACTGGAGTGATAAAAATAAAAGCAAACTTGTTAAGGACGGTTCAGAAATATTCCTTTTACGAAATATGAGCCGTGGCAAAGGCGTTGGCTTTTTTGAAGCCGGCAACTTTCACCCGGATTTTATCCTGTGGGTTCTTAAAAACAAGAAGCAATATGTGTCGTTCATTGAACCGCATGGACTTTTACATGAGGGGCCGGGAAGCGAAAAAGTAAAATTTGCTAAGACTATCAAAGATGTTGAAAAGCGACTGAATGATCCTGAAGTTATTCTTAATAGTTTCATTCTGTCCTGGTCACGGTACCCACAACTTAAGTGGGATAAGTTGCAAGATGAATTGGAAAGAATGCATGTACTTTTTATGACCGATGATCGTGACCAATACATTAATAAGTTGTTTACCATGCTGGACAAAAAAAGTTAGAAATTATTTCCAGCTTCACAAGATTATCTGCAGAACTTGATTAATCGAAGGAGAATGAATCATGTCTATGCCAGATGACTTATCAGTGCTTAGACCGACTCTCTTAGCGGAGGCGGTGGCAAAGCTTGAAGAATTAATGACGCAGAGCGGGAGAGCTTTTTTAGTCGGTGCCGGATGCAGTAAATGTGCAGGACTTCCACTGACTACCGAGCTTACAGAGGAAGTTCTACAAAGCCCTTTGATAGATACCTCTTCAAAGCAGATACTTCAAGCCTTGCAGTCTCAGTTCGCCGGTGCAACCGATGCAAACATCGAGGACTATCTTAGTGATCTAATTGATCTGTTATCAATTGCTGAACGGAGATCGTTACGGAACGCCACTAAAAATGATATAGAATTGAACGGGCAGGCATATACAGCTGATCAGTTGCGTGGAACAACCGAGCAAATCAAGATAGCAATAGCCACCATCCTTGACAAATTAATAGACATAAAAATCCATTGGCAGTTTATCAAGGCAGTACATCGGCCGATTCGCCCCGGTACATCCATATCAAATAAACCGGTAGATTACTTGATCCTTAACTATGATACATTGATTGAAGACGCCTTGGCCCTTGAGAAGATTCAGTTTGCGGACGGCTTGGACGGCGGCGTCACGGGATGGTGGAATCCTACAACCTTCTACCAAGACGGTCTGGACGCTCGTGTTCTTAAACTGCACGGATCTATCAATTGGTGTGAATTCCCTGATGATGCATTACCGCGTAGAGTTTCGAAGTCCCTGTGCATTCCCGCACAGTCAAATCGAAATGTTTTGATTTGGCCAGCGTCTACAAAATACCGTGAAACCCAAAGAGATCCTTTTGCACAACTTATTGGGATTGCACGTGAATCTCTTAGGCCCAAGGATCGTACTCAAAAGGTACTTGTGGTTTGCGGCTACAGCTTCGGCGATTTACATATCAATCTTGAGCTCGACAAGGCACTCAGGGAGTCGTCAGGTCATCTCACCATGATTGCCTTTACATCAGAGACTCAATTACCCAGGCAACTTAAATCATGGCATGAAGACCGCTCTGTCAGCGAGCAAGTTCTAATTTTCGCCAAACGTGGCTTTTACCACAACGACAAAGTTGTGCACACAGATTATGACTTACCATGGTGGAAATTCGAAAACATCACACGAATACTCGGAGGTGAACGATGAATACTGACATCCGGAACCCAAGCGATCCTGTCGAAAATCTCGAGATTGGGAAAATCATCGAAGTGGACGGGGCTCATATCATTGCCGAGTTGGAGCCCAAGCTAACTGAACTTTCACGAGTTTATGCTGGTGAAACATATCCGATTGGCCAGTTCGGATCAATAATAAAAATACATTTTGGAAGACGCATCATTTACGCTTTCGTTGGACGGCTGCGCATGAAGGCCGAATATGAGTTAGAGCGCGGGATTTTGCCTCAAGCCTCTGCCGATGAGAGAATTGTAGAAGCAGATCTCTTTGGTGAAGGAGAGTGGACTCATGATGCATCAGTATCACCACCTCGCTGGGAGTTACATTTCGAACGAGGAGTTGCCACATACCCCCTTCCACAACAAACGGTTTATCTCACGCCAAAATCTGAACTTCGCTACATTTACGGTCGGGGAAAGGGGCCGGTCGTTTATATTGGAGAGCATGTAGGATCTGGAGGTACACAGTGTTATGCTGACATGAACGAGCTAATAGGAAAACACACAGCAGTGCTTGGCTCAACTGGTGCAGGTAAATCAGGAACAATAGCGACTATCATCCATAGTATATTAGAGAGGGGGCAAACAGCTGGGCATAGCAATTGGGAGCCAAGGATCGTGATTCTTGATCCTCATAACGAATATGGATCTGCCTTCACAAACCATTTGCGTCTCTCCACTGATGAAGGAAGCCTTAAATTACCTTATTGGCTATTGAACCTTCAAGAGACCATTGCCCTCGTCATCGGGAAGACGGAATTTGTCGCAACATCACAAGCGAATATCGTCAAAACAGCCCTTTTAAATGCGCGTAACTCGGTGGAGGAATCCATCGGCATCGATATAACTAAGATTTCTGTCGATTCCCCAACGCCCTATTCGCTCGACACTTTCAAACAAGAGGTTAACTCCCAACGACCATCTGGAAAAGATAAAAAGGAACAAGAACCTTTTAATTCGGTTATTAACAAGCTTGAGACGCTTCAACGCGACACGCGTATGAAGTTCATGCTGAAGCCTTGGGATAATATAAATGACCCATTCCCCAAGGTCTTATCCCAATTTGTTGGGGAAGGCGAACCGGTTTGTATTATTGATCTCTCTGGTGTACCAAATGAAGTTGCCGGTATTGCGAGTGCAGTTATCGCGCGGACATTGTTTTACTTGAAGGTATGGCAGTCTACTTCAGAGAGAGAAAAATACCCTGTTTTGTTGGTTTGCGAGGAGGCCCATCGCTATGTGCCAAATCGTGGTGAGGCTCAGTATGAGGCTGCACAAGAGGCCATTCGCCGAATAGCAAAAGAGGGCCGTAAATACGGGTTAGGGTTGCTCTTGGTATCTCAAAGACCGAGTGAAGTTGAAGCGACCGTTCTCTCCCAATGCAATAGTTGGATTGTTCATCGCATAACCAACGACGCTGATCGTGAGCAAGTACGAGGTATTTTACCTGATTCGGTATCAGGATTGACCAAGATGTTGTCTGGGTTAAGGCGCAGGGAAGCGATTTTTGTTGGACAAGCAGCAATGCTGCCTTCAAGGATTCTTATCCGCGAGTTATCTGCAGATAAGCTCCCGCGTTCGAAAGACATCGATTTCGACAAAGGGTGGCAGAATTCTCACATGACTAACGCTCAACTCATTGATGTAGCAAAGCGCTGGCGTTACCAAGAACGATGAGCGAATTACAAACCAAAGGAAAAGAGTAGAACAGAGATATGGTTTACGCGGTTTTAGGTTCGGTCTATCAGTTCATTCCTTTTCATACGCCTTTCCCCACCCTTTCTCATATGGCTTTTATATTCTGAAAAAATCGTGAGGGACGGGATATCCGCATCGGTTTTCCACAGCTTTTCTTTATCTGAAAGATTTATTTGCTGGTAATAAAGCCTTTTACAGTCGTTTTAATTGGTTTTGTTTTCACAAGATCTGGATTTATGGATAATCGTTTTTATGAGATGGGATAGAGAGACGGGATACTAAATCTTTTACTAAATGAACGTGTTACAATTATATTATTACGATCTAACCGAGATGGGAGAATGTTTGTAATTACAGTTCTGCGGGTGGCTGTAGCGCGCGCTTTTCCTATTGTTATTCCGGAACGCTTTTTAGGCGCACACTTGGAAGTCTAAAAACGATATGACCGTCATGGGAATTCTTCACACGTGCGGAAATATCCAGGACGCCGGCAAAGACCAGTTGCAGGAACTTTCCAGGAAAACCTACAAGTCCTCAGGCCGTAAGAGAGAAAAACATTGAATACTGCCAGTT
>JAHJRK010000524.1 GCA_018830925.1 Pseudomonadota bacterium | reverse complement strand
TCTCCCAATCATGCATAGGTTCATCCTCCGATTTGCTCTTTCGAGACTTTCCCGGAGGGTGAGCCTATATCATTTTACGCCGGATCGGTAGAACCTCTCCGGGTCCTCCACCAGAGGTGGAGGGTTTAGATCAAAACTAAAATCAAGAACCGTTTACAACAATTGAGTATTATTCATATAAATCAGGAAATCTCTGAAACCGCGACAAAACTTATAGAAAAATATGCGAAAAGCCACGGCCTGCATATACCGGATTCTCTGATAGCAGCAACCGCGATTTGTAACCGGATGGAGCTTTTGACATACAATGTGAAAGATTTCAAGTTCATTGAAAATATCAGGCTTTATCGCAATAATAATAAATAAAAACTATCAATTCCTGCAAAACATCAGGGTTATCCGACACGATAAATGCCTTTAAATTTATTACGGTAAGCATAACGGGTATTCGTGTATTGACACGGATCATTCAATAACATCAAGATCATTTCTTTCTGCGCTGTTTTACTGTTATCTGTTTTGAAGTTGAATATTGCCTGGGTCGGCTACTTCCAGCTTACGACATCCTGTTTTTCGTCTTCGCCGCCCTCGGCATTGTCGGCCCCGTACGAAAAAAGGTCGTAGTCGCCGTGAGCGCCGGGCGATATGTAATGATAGGGGTTGTTCCATTGATCAACCGGAATCTCTTTCGGCAGGTACGGGCCTTTCCAGTTTTCAACTCCTGCCGGTTTTTCCCTTAAAACCTGAAGTCCCTCTGATGTAGTCGGATACCTCCCGACATCCAGCCTGAAAGTGTCCAGAGCTGTCGCGAAAAGCTCTATCTGGGCTTTCGCCGTTTTTGTCTTTGATTCGCCGATTTTACCGAACATCTTCGGCGCGACAAGACCAGCCAGAAGTCCAAGTATAATGATAACAACCATCAGTTCAATAAGAGTAATGCCCCGATTGTTTAATGTATTTTTCATTTTATATTTGCCTCGTAAAGTGTCGGCGTTTAGACTGTAGCTTGTTAGGCTTTTAGACTGTAGACCTTTAGACTGTAGGCTATTAGTAGCCTAAAGCCTATTAGCCTACAGCCTAAACGCCTGTCGTCTAATCATCCTCTTCTTCCTGTTAATCCTGTCTGAAACCATGCAGCGAAGAGTTTTTTATCTTAAAAGGGAAGATCATTCAAGCTGAATATGGCCAGAAGCATGGATATAACTATAAAGCCGACTGCAAGACCCATAATCAGAATAAGGGCGGGTTCCAGAAGGGAGAGCATTTTCTTCACAGAACCTTTTACTTCAATATCAAATCTGTCCGCCACCTTTATCAGCATCTCATTGAGCCTTCCGGTCTCTTCGCCTACCTTTATCATGTGTACCGCAAATTTAGGAAATACCGATTTGGCCTTCAGGATACCGGAAATCGAGTTTCCCTTTCTTACTCCTTCCGCCACTTCTCCTATAATTCCGGTCATGCTCCCGCTGCTTGTCGTACCCTTTACTATATGAAGGGCGCTAAGAAGCGGCACTCCGTTGTGGAGAAGCGTCCCCAGCGTCCTTGCAAACTGCGCGACCGCTATCTCCTTAAAAAGCTTGCCGGCAAGCGGCAACCTGTATTTAAGATCGTCTATATATCGTTTCCCCGCACTGCTCCTTATGTAAGAACGCGCGGCAAAGAATACCGCAAACGCCATGATAAAAAACGCCCACCAGTAACTCCTGGCGGCGCTGCTTAAGGCAAGAAGCAGCACCGTTGACAAAGGCAATGCCTGCCCCATGCCGGAAAAAATAGAGCTGAATCTCGGCACAACAAAGAAGAGGAGCACCGTAATGGCTATCCCTCCGACTACGGCAAGAAGCGCAGGATAAACAAGCGCCGATTTCACTTCGCCTTTCATTCTCTGGGAATCCTCAAGATACGCGGCCAGCCTGACAAGGGTATCTTCAAGAAAACCTCCGCTTTCACCGGCTTTAACCATGTTTATATAAAGGAGGGTAAAGACTTCGGGGTATTTCGATATGCCATCCGACAGGGATTTGCCTCCACGGACGCTTGACAGCACATCCTTGATTATCTCCTTCATCTTTTTTTTTTCGGTCAGATCGACTAAAATCGCCAAACCCTTATCAAGCGGAAATCCTGCCTCAAGCAGCACTCCAAGCTGATAAGAAAACACCATTGTGTCATGCTCTCCCGTTTTATTATCAAAAAAGGATTTACGAAATGAGAACAGTCCTTCGCTTTCACCCGGTTTTTCAATTTTCAGCGGGTAGAAATCCATCTCCTGAATACGTTCGACCGCATTCTGCTCGCTTTCGGCTTCGATAGAGCCGGTAACAACATTCCCGTCTTTTTTTATCGCCTCATAAGAGTATGTCTCCACCGGCCTCCTCCTGCGTTACTCTCAGGACCTCATCTATCGTGGTAATTCCATCCTTTACTTTCTGGATGCCGCACTCCCTTAATGGCTGCATTCCGTATGCCAGAGCCTTTTTCCTTATGACATCGGCGCCGGTTCTTTCCAGAATCAACCCCCTGATATCGTCATTAATAACCATAAGCTCTGAAATGCTGGTTCTTCCCTTATAACCGGTAAACCTGCATTCCTCGCAGCCGGCACCTGAAAAAGAGTTTTCGCTTTCCTGCTTCGGCTCACAGGCCTGTTTGCAGGACGGGCATAAAACCCTTACAAGACGCTGCGCCAGTACACCGACAAGCGCTGATGATACGAGAAAGCTTTCGACACCCATATCAAGGAGCCTTGTCACCGCACCAGGGGCATCATTCGTATGCAGGGTGCTGAATACAAGATGCCCTGTAAGCGCAGATTGTATGGCTATTTCCGCGGTCTCCTTGTCCCTGATCTCTCCCACCATGATTACATCGGGATCCTGGCGGACAATATGCCTTAAACCGCTCGAAAAGGTGAGCCCTATCTTCGGTTTTACCTGTATCTGGTTTATCCCCTCTATCTCGTACTCGGCAGGGTCTTCTATAGTTATTATCTTCCGGTCAATAGAGTTGATGCCGGCAAGCGACGCGTACAGCGTAGTTGTCTTTCCGCTTCCTGTCGGCCCGGTCACAAGAATCATTCCGTATGGGAGGGCTATGATTTTTTTGAGATTTTCGAGTGCTTTCTCGCTGAACCCGAGTTCTTCCAGACTGATAATCGCCCCGCCCCTGTCGAGTATCCTCATGACAACGCTCTCCCCGTAAAGGGTGGGAATAGTCGATATCCTCAGGTCAATCTCACGCCCCGCGGCTCTCAGCCTGATCCTTCCGTCCTGCGGGAGCCTCCTTTCGGCGATATTCAGTTTGGCCATTATCTTGACCCTCGATATGACCGCCGACTGAAGTCTTTTTGGAAGCGACTCGGCTTCCAGAAGAATACCGTCGATTCTGTATCTGACCCTGACCTTGTTCTCGAAAACCTCCAGATGAATATCGCTCGCCCTTTCCTCGATAGCGCGCGTGATTATCATATTGACAAGCTTCACAATCGGACCTTCCTGCGCGATATTCATGAGATGGTGTATATCCTCCTCAGATCCGATATCCGTAATATCAACTTCTTCGCCTATCATATCCTCCATGATGGATGCCATCTGGACACTGTTTCCGAAGCATTGTTCTATACCCTCCATCACGTCCTTTTCGCTGCTGAGGCACACTGTTACATCGCATTTAAAGAACAGGCGCAGAGCATCCATCGCATAGGAATCGAGAGGATCGGCCATAGCGACTATAACCGAACCGCCGGTTTTACCCACAGGCAGTATCCTGTATTGTTTCATGAACTTTAATGATGGATAATTGTCTTCCGGTATTATTTTTGGAAATTCGGAGAACGGCATGTATCTGATCCCGAGTTGGATTCCAAGAATCTTAAGCATTGATTCCATCGTCAGGAACCCGAGATCTACAAATATCTCGCCGATCCTGCGGTGATCCGTCTGCTGCTCTTTCAATGCTATTTCGAGCTGCTCTCCGGTTATCAGCGACCGGCCGGCAAGCATCTCGCCGAACAACTGCTTTGTTTTCATTTTTTTACTCTTGTTCCTTTGAGGATTCCTGTTTTACAATTCCATCCTTTTTTCTCTCCGCCTTCTCCATGTCAATTTTCTTGCTTATTGTTTTTACCCTGTACTGGAAATCTTTTGTGATTTTATCAGCTTCCTCCGGGGAACCGGCAACATGAGGCGTAACCATTATCAACAATTCGGTCTTTTTTATCTCATCACTCATAACTCCGAAAAGGTATCCTATCAGCGGTATCCTGCTTAAAAGCGGAATTCCTTCCCTCGAGTTGTTATTCTGTTCCGATATAAGACCCCCGATTATAAGTGTATGCCCGTTTTCAACAACCCCCACCGTCTCTGCCTTTCTTTTTGTGAAGCTTGGCGAGGTTATTCCGGCAAGAGCTATGTCTACGCCTCTGTTGCTTATCTCCTGGCTGATCTTGAGTTTTACGCTGTTCTTTTCCGATATGTTCGGCAATACTGTCAGAAGTATCCCGGTCGTTCGGTACTGTATCTGACCGGCTGCAACAAACGCCGTTGTGCCGGTTGTCGTTGAAGTTGAAGGCTGCTGCTGAAAACCTGTCGCGATCGGTATCTCATCGCCTATCTCTATCTTGGCCTCTATGTTGTCCATCGCGAGAATGTGAGGACTTGCGAGAACGTTCAATTTCCCGAGACTAGCGAACGCGTTAAGGATAGCGCCGTATTTATCAGGTCTTATAACAGCGGCAAAAGCAGTCCCGGTCGGAAGAGTTGTAATAATATTCGCAAATTGCCCGGTCACCGAATCAATAGTCGGAACTATTGTTCCCGGTAATGATGATGATGTAAAACCACCCAATAAAGGATCGTGCCTGCCTTCCACAGAAACATTGCCTTTCAAAATCCATTCAAGCCCGAACTGTGTCTTGTCGGTCAGCGTAACTTCAGCTATCAGGACTTCGATCAGCACCTGTTTGGCCGGAATATCAATTTTCTTTAATATATCAAGCATGGCAAGATAATTGCCGGTGCTGGTTTTGATTATAAGCGCGTTAATCTCTTCGTAAGGAGTGATAATAATCTCTCCGTCTATATTCCCTGGTAATTCTTCAGAATATGCCGGAGCCGGCGTTTTACCGGGTGCAGCAGGCGCCGTGGTGTTTGGTTTGGGTCTATTCGGCGGGATGGGTGTTGGAGACGCTCTTCCTGCCTGCGTTTTTTTATCAGCGTAAAGATTCTTTAAGATATCCGCAAGTTTTTTCGCCTCTCCGTTTTCCACATGATACACAAAGGACTTGACCGATTCACGATCAAGCGAATTCACATCAAGTATCTCGATTATTTTCATAAACTTCGTCAGGGCCGCGGCAGGAGCAGTCACTATAATTATATTTGACGGCTCGTAGACTATGAGATCGGCCCCCCGCGGCATCAGATTCCTCACAACATTCAAAATATCGCCCGCCTTTACATGCTCAAGAGGCACTATCTGGGTTACAAACGATGAATCAGCCCGGCGTGTATACTCCCTGCCGGACTGCACATCCAAAGCCTGCTGCCTCGCGACATCAATTGGAACTATTCTGTAAAGCGGCCCGTCCTTTACGGCGGTTAACCCGTTAATTTCGAGAATGGTTTGTAATATCTGAAACAGATCGCCGGCTGGAAATTTCTTGTATGTCTGGATCGTAACCTTGCCTTTTACCTCGGGGGAAAGAATGAAATTTATATTCAACATCTCGCCGATCGAGGATATTGCCGTGCCAATGTCCGCGCCGTCAAGATTCAGGACAATTTCATTCTCCTTCTCTCTTTCCTGCCTGACTGCTTCTTTTGCCGTCTCCTTAGGCAAAGGCGCTTCTGCTTTCTGCCCGGCATCTTTTTCCTTATATTCCTGTGGTTCCGCCTGTTTTTTTTCATCGACTGAAGAGAGCCGGGCGGGCAGGTTTATTGCTTCAATTTTTGGAATCTTTTTCGAAGCGCATGAGACAATCATGATAAAGGATAATATCAGTATTATCATGAAATAATATGGCGGCTTCTTTAACATCGATAGCTCCTTTTATTTCTGGTTCTGTTGCAGGGAAATCGGCGCTGACTGTCTCGGCGGTATATAAAGCGGGGGGGGCGGTGTTCCGCTTCCCTGCTGTTTCGCCGCAGCCTGTTGATCCTGCGCCTGTTCGACCGCCTTCTCCTGAGTTGCTGCGCGCGGTGCCGCTTCCGTTCCGGTTTTGACTGGCGCCGCAATAGTCTCAACAGGCACTATCTTAAGATCAATCTTCTCCCCGTCTTTCATAAGTATAACTTTGTTTTCCAGAATCTCATGAATTGTATAGCCTGAGATTGTTTCTTTCTGTTTGTATGTTTTTGTAACTTTGGTCACGGAATCCATGAAAAACGCTCTTGCTCCATCGTTTTTTACAAGAATGCCGATAAGTTTTGGAGGAGCTGTTTCCGCAAACGAATCTCCCGCATCCGGCTCCTTCCTTCCCGGCCTGAAAAGATCTTTCCAGACTATCACCTGATAATCAAACAATTCTTTTTTTTTCTCGGGGAGAATTTCTTTAACCGGTCCGGTTGCCGATGTATCCTGGCTTTTAACGGCTGGAAACAGCTCTACGGGTTTCAATATCACCCCATAAAACTTATTGCCCAACAAAACCGCAATAGTTATAAGTATCGCATTTAGAAAATAATATTTCCGCATCATTAATATTTACACATCATTAGAACTCTTTTAGACTGCTTTCCCGCCTTTTCCCGCACCACCGGGGGAATTTGACTTTTCATCCTCTTTCACTTCTTTCCTGGCAAAACCCATGACGGTCATTGTCACATGTACCTCTTTCGGATTGCGCATATCCATAACCCTGATCCTGATTTCAGGCACCGAAAGCAGCAACTGCGAAGAGGCAATCTGCATAAGAAAGTTTTTAAGAATTGCTGTTGATGAAACAAATCCTATTTCAACAGGTATGGCAATATACACATCCTGATCTATCGGAGGAAGCACCTTCTCTGAATTAATCTCAAGGTTAAAAGGCATTGTCATTTCATTAAGCGTCTTCTGAAGTTCGGCGGCGGCAACAGCGGGCTTGTAACTTGAAAGAAGTCCTTTTTCGAGATTCGTTATTTCCTTCCTTGCAGACTCAAGTTTGGCGTACATTTCTTCTTTGCCGGCAATCATGTTTATCTGGCGTTCCAAAAGCATCATCATCGCGGCCGCTTTGTCACCCGTGGCCGTTCTGATAGCTCCGGTCCACAATACAACACGATATGAGAGTATAACCAGGGCTATTACACATCCTGACAGAAGCACAATCTTCTCTCTGCGTTTCAGTTTCAGATTGAACGGCTTGATCATTTTTCCTGCCCCGCTTTTTTCTTGTCTGGTGCTGCAATCGATGCCTTTATCTCGAACGCTTCACCAAAACCGCTTTTTGTAATGGGCTTCACGAATTCCGCGTTTTCAAAATATGAGGAATTCTCTATAAGAGATATCAGATCCGAATAAGATTTTGTAAACCCGCTTATGATAACTTCCCCCTTGTAACCACCGGTACCTTTCTTTTTCTCTGTGCAGCTGAAGCCGGATAACCATACATTTTCTGGAAGAATAACGGTGAGTTCGGCAAGCATATCAAGCTTGCTCATATTTCCGACCTCTTTCTCTTTAAGATATTTTTTCTTTTTATCGATCATATATAATTCGGACGACAACTGCTCGATTTGCATCATCACGGGTTTGTTTCCGGATATCTCTTTTTCGATCGCCTTAATCATATACTTCTCCCTGCTTATCTCCAGGAAAGCCAGCATACACGACAGAAGAACTATAACGACAAGGGATATCCTGGCGATCATGGGCCCTGCTTTTTTATTCCGGCTTCCTTTATCCGGCAAAAGGTTTACCTGCGTACTCCCGAATCCGAATGCCGAATAACAAGCGCCTGTCGCTGACAGAATATCATTCATGCTCAGACCCATTCCGTTTTTTGACTGGCATGAAAGTTTTTCCACAATCTTTATGCGCGTGCCGGTTCCGGCCAACAGGTCTTTTAATCCTGAAACAACATCTCCGGACAGCACAATCTTGTCCGGCTTTTTCCCGGAAATGCCGTCAATCGTATTTGTTATATCATCGCAAAGTATTTTCAGGATATTATCATGAGGAACTGTAAAATCGATGGGGGCGTTTTTCAGAAAAATGCAGAGGCCGTTTTTGATTACCGCTATTTCGTATCCGTTTGATTTTATGTTAACAGACACACATACGCTCTCTTTAGAGCCAAAGACTTCAGGCCGCCTGCCTATCCCTGAATAATCTATCAATATATTGGTTTTATATTCGCTGAACTCAATCGCATTCAAGTTGCAGATAGAAGCAACAGATACATTCTGAAGCTTAAGAGGAACTTTATCCAGGAAGTCTTTTACATACTCCAGTTTTTCTTTTTGTGTTGCGACAAGTATAACACTATAAATATTCGACTTCTCCGCTACAATCTGGAAATCATAGTAAATGTCGTCAATATCAAACGGGATATGCCTTTCTATCTCATACCGGATGACATTTTTCAGAGCATTCCTGTCCGGGGACGGCACGTCCATGAACTTGATGAGAGACCACTCACTTGGGATGGAAACTGAAACATTTTTTACATTAATGCCATTCTGTGTTAAAAACTTTTTAAGTTCGGATATGGTATCGTCATTCAAGCCGCTTCCGTTAAACGGAATATTTATTGAGGCGGTTAATTTAAAACCGGTTATTCCTTTTTTCAGGCACACCAGCGTGATCCTGTCGTCCCTGAACTCTATGCCAACTACTTGATTATCAAACATTTTCAGGAGATTCACTTAGTAATCCTGCCCGTCAGATAAAATTGTCGTTCCAGAAAGTTGTTTCTATGTTCTTATCGTTTTTTTTGAATAATATTACCTTCACAACTCTTTTGGTTCTTCCGCTTACACCGGTTGAAATAACAGTGAAAAAGCTCGATTTTATAACACCACCTGCTGCAGGAACAATAAAAGGCCTTTGCGACATTATGCTTTCGGCTGTAGCACCGCCAAATACCGCATCTAGTACTATCCTGTCTGCCGTATTAATATTGATGGCCCCGGAGCTTTTTGCGGTCAGATATTTTGCAATTCCCCTTCTGTCCGGTTCATTGTTCGAACCAAATATCACAGGAGTAAGATCTTTTACAAGGAGAAGCTCTTCAACGGTATCAAAAGGTCCGTCTTTGCAGCTGTATGGTTTGGGCAAAGACCGGTAATATTCTTCTTCAGCGCCGTTTATCCTGTGAAGATCATCGGGATCCCGCCAATCTTGAATTGAATCTGTTATCACATTCATCTGAGAGTCTTCCACTCCCGCGAATACTAATATTTTTTTTAGCTGTTCCGGAGTGGCAACATTTATATTCAAACATCTCTCTTCATCAATGATATCATAAGAATATCCGGCATTTCCAAAGTTTCCTCTCCTCTGTGGCTGCTTGTCATCAAAAACCAAAATACCGTTATCATCCAGCTTCATTGCATTGCCTGAAGAAAGTATCTCTGCCTTTGCATTTTCAACACCTGCAAGGGCTGCATAATATGCCTCGGTTTCTTCCTTAAAATTGACAGTGATGTTCATTTCCGTTCTCATCGAAAAAACAAACTCGCTTGCAATCACCGTCAGAAGCACCATTACCCAGAGAACAATCATAAGGGCCGCCCCTTTCTGGGAACGCGCGCCACAACGATCTGTGCTGTAACAATTATTTTTTCTCATTCCTTTCTCCCGCCGGAATGGATATGATAAACGGCTGCCACTTGTCCGTCGTTATCCTCATGGCAGAGGGCAATTGTTCCTGCAGGTCCCACGAATCTTTCCATTCAGTTGTTTTAGTTGAAAAATACTCAAACTTTAATAAGGAGATGCCGGCGTCGAGAGCTTCTCCTTTCTCCGAAACCTTTTCGAGAAGTTTCTTGTCGGGCATCATGCCTTCGCCCATAGATAAATCTCCGTCTTTGAAAGAATATGAAACCCACTTCATATTCTTTTCAGCACGGATCAAAGTAGATGTTACAAACCAGACTGATTCCGAATCACCCTTAAATGCAGCCAGTTTTTTACCGTCCTTCTGAATCCGGTAAGGATAGATGGACTTGATTCTTTGACTCATCCGGTCGCAAGTCACCCTCAGGCCCTGTAATGCGCTGATTTCATACTCTCCTCTTTCCCATGCCCTGATGCCAAGCCTGAGACTGCCACCGATTATAACTGCAATCAGAGCAAGAATTGTAACGGAAATCAGAAGCTCCATAAGAGTGAAGCCCTTCTTATCTATAAATTGATTAAAATTATTTCTTTTTTTTATCCGCTTCAAAATACTTTATCTCATTGAGATGTAATACAGTAAAAACATTGACACCATTTAATAACTCGACTGATGTTTACAAATAATCTTCTCCCGTCATTGTTTTCAGCGTTGCAAGTTCCACAAGGCATTTATCGTCGGAAGCGTTTTGGTAAACCTTTACTGTGATTTTGACGGTTTTTACTTTATCATTATAAGGGGATTCGTAAGGGGTTACATCTGTCTGCCAATGAAATCCGTCGGGGTATTCTCCGCTTTCCTGAAGAGGGTTGATTATCATCTCTTCCATCTTTATCTTTGCATCAATTACAGCATTTGTGTATTCTTTTGAAGTCCGGGCTGACCTCAGGCCGCCTGAAAAAAGCTGCATTACCATAACCACGCCTATCCCAAGTATTGCGACAGCGATTATGATTTCAAGCAATGTAAATCCTTTTTGCGACCCTTCTTTTATTAAATCTTCTGAAGATTCTCTTTTCATATGGATCTCTGGTATCTATTGTATTTTCACACTGCTTTGGATTTTATCAACCGATATGACATATGAAGTGGCTTTCCGGTTCTTCAATATTATAGATCCTCCTGTGGAATCTCCTTCTGGAAAGAAATCTATTACGGTCTCTTCTTTTTCCCTGTTTTCAATATCAATACCTTCAGGGTAATATTTATACAGGCTATACGCATGCTTCTCCTGCCCTGTCTTCAATCCGCTATCCGAATGATCTGTGTATAACCCGTATCCTTTTACATCCGCAATAAACGAATAAACTTTTTTTTCAGCAACAGATCTGCTTCTGGCATATCTCAGGGTAGCCGCTATCTCTTTTGCCGCAGTCTTCAGGCGGATATCATCCATGTTCCGGTAGAGAGAGCCTCCCACAACGGCAGAGGCCAGTCCGATTATAAAAATCACTACAATCAGTTCGATCAAAGTAAAAGCCTTTTTATTCGGCTCCACAGTATTTATCCTTTTTATGACTTATATTTCATTACTTTAATAAAGTATATGGGAGACTACAGGATGTCCCCTATATCCACACGTTTTTGAAAGCAAGTAAAAACTTAAGCGGCCGGACAACTCCCCGCTGCCTCGCATTCAGATATTTCCAGTCTTTTATTCTTTAATGCTGCTGTCAACTCATACAATGATATATGCTACCTATCCTGTCCCCGTAGTCACTTTCGGATAGGTATTGAATATTATAGAATGGGTCCAAAATCTTTGAAATTATGTTTTAATAGTTGAAGGCAGGGACAGTATTCCAACATTAAATCTGAATGATTTGCTAAAGGTAGAGTAATTGACTTGTGCCGACCTGGAAAGTTGAACTGAACCCTGAAAATCATGCGGACTTAAAAAGACTATATGAAAGTGTAAATAAAAAAGGTATTAAAACAGATTATCAAGTTGGAAAAGAAAACATATTACGGAAATTTTTTGGATAACAAAGCCGGAATAAATCTTGAAGGCTACTTTAAA
Organism: Pseudomonadota bacterium; assembly: GCA_018830925.1. GTDB lineage: Bacteria > Desulfobacterota > Desulfobacteria > Desulfobacterales > RPRI01 > RPRI01. The sequence goes on along the minus strand of JAHJRK010000524.1, from coordinate 2,366 downwards.
CTGTATGCTGACGATAAGCGGGAAGACATGGAGCTTTATCGTATATCATTGAAAGGAATTCTATCCATGAACCAGGATTTGAATTGATAAAATCATTAAATGCCTCTGTCAATTTATATCTTGATTGTCTCGGCATTATTTCCCTATATCACATTTTCAAAAAGGTAGAAACGCATATTTTCATGGGCGTTATATAGTAAAGTAGAAGTAGAATATACTTCCCACTGTAGTAAAAAGATAATTTATTATCGCGTAGATAAAAAAACAACCTCCTGATAGCATAGAGTTGGGTAAACTCAAAAACAATAAAATGCTAAAAGGAGGCTGTCATGAACGGAAATGAAGTTATCAGGTATGAGAAGTTCTGTCAATTTAAAGCAGAGATTCTAATATCGTACATTATATAGTGTTTAAAAAATTGTCGAAAACTATATATAGTGGTCTAAAGGTTTTTTATTAATTAACCTGTCAATTTATGCAGAGCTTGCATGGCGAAACAGCCCTCTCCGAAAGCTTCCACAGCAAAGAATTCCCGGTAATTATAAAAGACAGGCTGGAACAAAGCTGTTCACATATATATAACGAATTAATATCACGCGTAACAGTTTGTATTTTATTTGCATTTTAACCGGATTTTGTCAAAGGATATTTGGGGGCGGTATGTGTGGGTCATCAATATATAAGTAGATCATATTTGAAGCTTCCCGCTGCCTCATATTGTTTCACTTAAACAAATCTTCCAGTATCAGCTTCAGTTCCTGTTTTGATCCGGCCCTTATCACTTCGATATTGTACTCTCTGCCGCTTCTTCAAGAAAGCATGGACATGGGGCCACCCATGTTTTTATGCGTTACTACTCTTTTCAGGACTAAGCACCAACTCCTCCACAATAGTCAGCCCACGCTGTGCTGCTTTGACGGCTACGAATTGTCTATCCATGATTGTCTCGGCATGATTTTCCCACATCAAACTTTCAGGGTCTGTGACGGTTGAAAGGCGATTTGAACTGTCATAGGTCATTACGGTTACGCTTGTGCCTTCCGTAATTTTTATAAGATTGGGAAGTAAATAGGGGGGCGCATTAATCTTACAAACTTATTTATCAAATAGCGAATAAGTGTAGCAAGTTTAAAAGATTGATACGTCCCTGATACGACCCCCAAATAGCGAATAAGTGTAGCAAGTTTAAAAGATTGATACGTCCCTGATACGACCCCTCGCCATGTCTTATCTCTGTTCCCGCAATTAACTGTTTGACTATTTCACCGGCATTCGATAAGTCTGCACTGACTTGGGTCACAGAGAAGGGACGCCCCAGAATCTCCTCGGCGGAGTCATATTTGTGCATGCTCAGCCAGGCGGAGTTGACAGTTCTGAAATTACCCTCCCTGTCAATGAAGAAATAGCCCGCTGGCGTGTTCTCGACAATACTTCGGGATCGCTCTTCGCTCTCGCGCAGTGCCTCCTCGGCTCGCTTGCGCTCGGTTACGTTCCTGAAATATCCGATCAAACCATCGGCCTGGCCTTTTGCATCGAATTTGGGAATATAAGACCCATTGAAAAATTGTTGTTCCCCGGTCGAGGATGTTAATGGTATCTCCATATGCTCAGGACGACCGGTATTTAGCATCTGTCTTTTGATTTCTGTAAGTTTGTCTGCATCCTCTTTTGATAAAAAATCATGATCGGTTTTTCCGATTATATCCTGTTCCGTCAGACCCAGTTGAGGATTCATTACAAATGTTCACCGCAGATCTTTGTCTTGCACAATTAGGTGATCAGGAGTGCTGGATGTGATTACTTTAAACAGTTCCTCGCTTCGTCTAATCACCTCCGAAGATCGCCTCCGCTGGATGATATTGATCGTGAGCAGGGAGACAATTATCGTCAGGTAAACGATGATACCCAAAGCCGTTTGAATAACCACCCGGTGGGCGGCGTAAAAGGATACCGGTTTATTGATCACCATACTGCCTTCTGGCAAGGCCGACAAAGGGATTCCAAAACGGCTCATCACCTTGTAATCGAACATGAACTGTGAATCACTCTCGAAAACAACCGGGATAGCGGACGCCTTTTCACCGGCCAATACTCTCAGGGCGATTCGGGCGGCATTGGCCCCGTGTATCCGAGGACACAGCAGTTTGCCCCCGACAATACCGAATCCGAGTCGCTGCTCGTAGGTGGAATAGATTGGAACAGAGCTGTGTTCATAAAAGAGCTCAGTGGTTTCCGATATATCAAAAGCACGTCCGGATTTATCGGTGATAAAACCTATTTCCAGGATAAGACTGTCCTTTGGTAATTGCTCTATTTCTTTCAACAGTTCTTCCATGGTAAGAGGATCGGTAAAGCGGAACCGGACC
>JAHJRK010000082.1 GCA_018830925.1 Pseudomonadota bacterium | reverse complement strand
GGAATGTCGAAAGGTTTAAGTATGTAATCAAATGCTCCCAGCTTTGTCGCTTCGATGGCAGTCTCTGTTGAGCCGAACGCGGTCATTATTATTACAGGGAGCTTGGGTTCAATTTTATGGATTGCCCGAAATGTTTCAAGCCCGTTCATGCCGGGGAGGCGCATATCAAGAATAACAAGATCCGGAACTTCCTTTTTTACAATGTTGAGCCCTGCTTCACCGGAGGCGGCGCTATCTACCTTATAATCTTCTTCGGATAGAAGTTTTTTGAAGCTGTTGCGAAGCTGATCATCATCGTCAATTATAAGAATTGAGTTCAAGCTGATTTTCCCTTAAATCTATCTTTTACAGGAAGGGTTATTATGAATATTGAGCCTTCCCCTTCCTTTGATTTGATATCAATACGACCCCCATGCTCTTCAATGATTCTGTCAACTATACTGAGCCCAAGCCCTGTTCCTTCTTCCTTGGTGGTGAAAAAGGGTTCCAGAACCTTGCCGATAACAGATTCAGGAATTCCGGGACCATTGTCGCTCAACCTTAAAACAACAGCTTTTCCAATTGGTGTATCATCCTCTTCGTTCTCGTGAATCGATATAAGGCCGCCTCTTACCATTGCTTCACAGGCATTTACCATCAGATTGACGAGGACCTCTTTTAATTGTTCGGGGTCGATGTCTATTTCAGGAAGGGGTTGTTTTCGGACGAGATTAACGGTGACATCATATGATTTAAGACGATGTTCGAGAAGCTGAACAGCCAGATCTACAACAACTGATGGGCTGATTTTCTGCATCTTCAGCTTGGGAGGCCTTGAGAACTCTAGGAAATTCTGTACAATGGTATCTATGTGACGTATCTCATCCGATATTACCTTAATATCATCTTTCTGGGTTTCTGTAAGGTTTTGAGACCGGCCAAGTGAAAAAAGGCGCATCTTTACAGATGTAAAGGGGTTTCTTATGCTGTGCGCCATTCCTGCGGCAAGCTTTCCGACAAGTGCCATTTTCTCAGCCTGCTGTAAGTGCTCGCGGCTTTTTTCAAGTTCAAAGTGGGTAAGGTCGATGTCGTTTAATAATCCCCTAACACTTTTGGCAAGTACCGAAATTTCATCTTTTGTATTGCCGGAATCTTCCGTGCTGCCTGTTTTTCCTTCCCGCCCGGCTTCAATTGCTAAACGGTAAATAGGCTTAAGGATGCTGTTAACCAGGAAAAAACCCATCAGTACAACAAGGAACGTAACTACAAGAAGAGCAGTTATGGAAAAAAGCCTTAAATTTATAGCCTCGTTATAACTTTTTTCTTTTGCAACAGCCATTCGGTTTCTGTGGATATTTTTATATTCTTCACACAGGTCTAGAATCTTGAAAAAAAGCTTGCGAACTCCCTTGTGAAGCCTTGCTCCTTTTTCTCGTTCACCTATCTTATAATGAGCTATTACGCGGTCTTTTAATTCAATATAACTGCCGTATTCGTTCTCGATGGCTGTAATAATTTTCTTTTGAGGTTCATCATCGGATAAAAGCTTAGCCTCGCCAAGTCTTTCCTTGAATATCTGCCTGTATTCTCCTAACTGCCGCAGCCAGTCCGGGTCATTATCAAGGAAATAATAGGTCACAAATCCTTTCTGGTTGACCAGTGCAGCTTCGAGGGATTCCGCTGCCTGAAAAGCGGCAACATCTTTTTCAATAAGAAGGTTCAGTACGCTCTCCATCCTGAAAGTATACCAAATCATTACAATGCCGCCGATCAGTGTTATTAAGACCAGGGATGATAAAAGTAGGTATATTTTCAGACGAAGGCTTATAAGATTTTTCATTTGCCGATGCTATACTATAAATTTTCGAATCAGGCAATTTGTTTCAGCAACTATTTGTTATGTTGACAAAAGATGCTGCTGTGCTACGATATGAAATGAGACCTCTGCATAACGTCTCCTTTTGCCCGATTTCGGCGTCAGGCTCAAATTTCGGCACGCAGTGAAGCTTTCGCGCTATCCTCGAAATACTTCAATGTATTCCTGCGGTTGCACGAAGTGAAGCGAAAGCGCTATATTTTCGCCTTCCTTGAACTTGGACAAAACTGGACGTTCTTCAAAGGTCTCATAAAATATAACAGGGAAAATAATAGCCGGAGGGAATAAAAGGTAAGGAAACAATTTTCTGGTCGGGGCGAGAGGATTTGAACCTCCGACCCCTTGAACCCCATTCAAGTGCGCTACCAGGCTGCGCCACGCCCCGACGACAGAATTTTTCAACTAACACTTTGAATATGTCATGTCAATAGATGTATAATCGGACTATGAAAAATAAAATTCTGGTGCCTGAAAAACTTGAACGGGGCGACACGATCGGAATAGCCGCGCCCGCGAGCCCTTTTGATTTAAGAAAGTTCAAGAGGGGAATTGATGTACTGGAATCTATGGGGTTCAATGTTTATATTCCCGAAGGCATTTTTAACAGGAACGGATATCTGGCCGGAACCGATGATCAAAGGGCTTCAATACTGAATAATCTCTTTTCCAAAAAGAATATCAAAGCTATTGTATGCGCCAGAGGCGGCTTCGGCTCGTTGAAGATACTTTCT
>JAHJRK010000523.1 GCA_018830925.1 Pseudomonadota bacterium | reverse complement strand
AAATAGTTCCCAATCTCAACGTACAAGGATATTATTTGTTACACTCTTTCAACCAGCAATCCTTAAGAATTACGATTAATAAAATCATTTAGGTGTTAGCTTTTCGGCGGGGGATGCGCTTGCTGTTCAGGTTTACAAGGCAACAAGAAGTCTTTCGTGGATATTCTCGAATCCGCCGTTTGAAAGACGGCCATAAGTATCTGATATTATTACATGCTATTTTTGATAATTGCCAATATTTTGCCGTAATCTGCAACCCAGGCGCAACCAATTTACGCATTTTGCAGAGCATAAGAAATATGATTTAAAACGATTCAATTATTAGTTTCAGGGATAAACGAGGGCGCTCAGATCGGGCGCTCTTTTTTTTTAAAGAAATGTCTTGACAAATTAAATGACAACAATTATATTATCAGTTAAGTATAAAACAAAATATTTTTAAGGGGGCAAAATGGCAAAACCAAAACCGATAAAAAAGCTAATGCAGACAGGTTTCCGGGTTTCTAAAACACGAAAAAAGGAACTTGAAGAAGTTGCAAGGTTACGCGGCCAGAGCGTTCAATCCTTAATTGAGGAAGCTGTTGAATTGCGTCTGTTGATTACTGAAGGCTTTTGGGACGGGATACTTCAAGTAGCTGAGAAGTTGAAAATACCACCGGCATCGGTTGTCGCTAATATGGTTGTTAGGCAAAGTTGTTTTCAATTTGCATGGGTTAGTATTTTCGGAATAGCTCCGCCTGGTGCGTTTAAGGAGTTCCGGTTCGATTCAGAGGGTTTTTTATCGGGGGAGAGATTGTCTGAGGTTTTAGTAAAGGAATATACTGAAAAACTGGAGAAGCTTAAAAGCAAAATGGTAGAGGTTCGGAAAACAGACAGGCCCGCCTACCATTTTTCATCGGAAGAAATGTCAATGCTTATGGGCGGTCAACCATGAATCAAGAAGTATGTTCAATTAAAATCAAGCTGCAGAGCATCCATGCGCAGACTGAATTTCCTATTCCTAAACGATGTCCTAAATGTAATGGCCTATTATTTAAAACTGGCACCGGGTTTTCCGGGCCGGTTGAGATTAAATGTGGGAAGTGTAAAAATATTTTTATAATTCATTAAATATTCTGAGCGCCTGAGAGCGCCTGTCTATTATTAGAGCTTTTGCAAAAGCCGATTTTCAAGGGGTTTCCTTGGGGTCGGCTTTTTTTATTACAGGATGAAGTAATGGACGGTTGGGGAAAAATAAAACCTGCTGCTGGATATGCCGGGATCAGCGAAAGAACCTTGAGGGATTGGCTCAAGGATGGTTTGCAGCATTCCCGTTTGCCGTCGGGTACTGTCTTGATCAAATTTAAGTGGATTGACGAATATCTGGAGGGATTCACTGCAAACGAGAACCGGGTTGATCGGATAGTAAATGAGACAATGAAGGAACTGTCATGAGCATTAAGGGGTTTGTTTAATGGCCAACCGCTTTATTAAAGCAAACAACAATGAGTCAATGCGGGAACTACAGAAGCATCCGAGTGAACTTTCACAGCTCCTACAAATAGCACTCAGGGCAAAACGGACAAACGGTATAAATTCCAGCGGGTTGGAGATCGGCGAAGCCATGATTGGCGATTATAAGTCCATAGGGTTAACGGAGCAGAAATATAGAACTGCAAAAAAAAATCTTGAAAAGTGGAAATTTATAACGACCAGAACAACGAACAGGGGAACGATTGCAAAGCTTATAAATTCAGATGTTTTTGATATAAATCCGGAAGAGCATAACGACCAAGCTAACAGTCAACTAACGGACAGGCAACGGACAGATAACGGACAGATAACGACTAACAAGAATATAAGAAGTAAAGAAGTTAAGAATGAAAAGAAAACTAATAAGGAAAAATCGGAAATTGTTTTTCCTATTTGGCTTTCAAAAGACTCCTTCGATGCTTTTGATGAAATGAGAAATAAAATCAAAGCACCACTTACCGGCAAGGCAAGAGAAATGCTTATAAACAAACTACAAGATTTTAAAAATCAGGGATACGATCCAAACGAGATACTTAATGAATCAACCATGAATAGCTGGAAGGGAATTTTTATACCAAAACAGGATCAACCAACTCAATTTAAAAACATCTCGTTATCAGAACATAATGCCGGGGTTGTAGGAAGGTCATTACAAAGGGGCGGTGAATTATGAGCTTAGTTAAAAAAGAAATTGGCATGGTGTTGATGGGGCTCGCTGCTAACTTCGGGGCGAAGATCCCGGAAGGATTGCTCGAAATATGGCATGAGGCTTTTTCTCAGGACGGATTTACCATTGAGCAGATCAAATATGCAGCCGGGAAAATAATCAGGTCTAAAACGGAATCCTATGGACGCCTGCCGACTTATGCCGAATTTTTAGAGATTCTTCAGGGAAATAAGGAACAAAGCGCGCAAATACAGGCTCAAAAGGTGATTGATCTGATCCGAACCGAAGGTTCATCTGGGAACCCGGAACTCGATCCCATTGTCAAAGAGGTTATTCGCTCCAGATTCGGAGGCTGGCAAAGCCTATGTGGAAGCCTAGAGGAAGGCAAACTGCAATGGTTCATCCGTGACTTTAAGGAAGCATATCTGAGCACGGAGGCGGAGAATGAGCGCTTGATGTTGCCGGATAGGGATGAGGCTAAACAGTTAATGAAAAAAATAACGGGGGGATGAAATGGAATTAGATATTAGGGAATTATCATTTCAAAAGATTAAAAACACCGTTAAAACCTGCGTTTGTCTATGCAGTGGAAGTTGTAAGAAAGAGGCTCTCGAAGGATTAAGGGACCAGGTTGTACGGTTGTTTGATGAGGCCATTGAGCACAACAGGAGGGCAGATCAATGAAAACAGATCCTATTGCTTTACAAAACGACCTGGCCGAGCTTGAATTTCTGGCACGAAAAGATTCTTTTATTGATGAATTTACAGATCAATATTCACGAATACTTGGGGCTTGCAGGGCAAATCCAGACAGAAATACATTAGAAGCGATGCAGCTGTTGTTAATGTCACAGGCTCAGTACTTGATGACCGAATGGATCAACAACAAGGGGCAGAATTATATTCAATGATATCAAGGGGTAGGGGCTATCTACATCATATACGATCTGGCCGTAAAAACCGTATGGCCCATCACGCGCGAGTTTTTCACTTATCAGGAAAAACGCCAAGCTGGCGGATTTGACCCCGGTTATTAATAATTTGGTACCATTGGGGAAAACTGAGTGCGATTGAATCTTTTTGAGGGTTTTTCAAATGTTTTGAGGGCGATCACAAATGCGGAGCTGCCATTCCGGTTAACGCATAGAAGCCGGGAAGATGCAGAGTGCCGGTGGGGGAGAGGGATAATAACCCATTGATTACTTTACGTTGCGAGTTTTGTTCTTGCCGGTTTGAAGGACGGCCAAATAAAAGATATTGCACAATGAAGTGCAAGCGAAAAGCCGAATTGAATGAGAGACACCGGAAGAGAAAGGAGCATTACAACACCTGGTATGCAGGCCTAACAGTAGAAGAAAAGGCGTTCTGGGATTCAATTCCGGAACTCGAATTAGATTGAAACGCACAACGCTGTGCTTTCATATATAGCCAATGCTGATAATTTTACGGGATGTTGATATCAGAAGTCAGATGGAGGGAATTATTTCAGGTGGTATTCATCGGGACGTGAACCAACTAGGGTAATGGGAGGTTGCTAAAAATAATTACCAATGTCAGGCGAAACGGGAAAGGTATTACAACGGGATGTTGGCCGGAACCGGGCAAAAGGCAAAGGGGAAGCAAAAAACAACTAAAAAAACAATGAAGGAGTAATATAAAATGTATTCAGAACACACAGAAAATATTAACAGATTAAGCGAAAAAGTGGGCGATATACGGGCAAAGGCAGCCAGCCAGAGCAGGGCCTTAGATTCAGACGAAGCAGGTCTTGTGGGCGAAATGCTGGCATGTATCGATGATGAAAGGCGGCACCTTCCGGAACCTTCACGCACGATGCAGATGGGAAACCGGTCATTTGTCGGCGGTCAGGTTGAAAGTGGCATGGGCGGCGCACCTTATGCGATGGTGGGGCCGAATGATCGGAAAGACTATAAAAGCCTTTTCGGGAACTCTGGCCATAAGTGGACGGATAAGGATACAAATTTCTTTTCCGCGGTTTTCTCCGGTCGTCACCATCCGGGCCTCATAACTAATACCATGTCGGAAACCGTGCCCAGCTCTGGAGGATTCTTGGTGCCAGACGAATCAGCAAACAGGATTCATGCTGTGAGTCTGGAATCTGAAATTGTGCAGCCGAGATGCTACGTTCAACCAATGCGGGGAGATACGATAAAGATCCCGGCCATGTCGATCGGTGCTCACGGCACAAATTTATTTGGTGGATTTATTGCCAGTTATAAAGCGGAACTGGGTGCGCTGACAGAAGCGAATCCGAAGGCCAGAGCAATGGAGTTGGTCGCGAAAAAGCTCACAGGTTTGATCCGGTTCAGTTCCGAATTGTCGGCTGATATTCCGGGCGGCATGGGTCAGATCGAACAAATGTGCGGAAAAGGTTTGGGTTTTTACCGAGACAAAGCCTTTTTGAAAGGAATAGGAAGTGGTGAACCGCTCGGAATTTTAAATTCATCCTGTGTGGTTCAGGTTCCAAAGGAAGCCGGACAGAAAAAAGAGACAATTTGTTATGAAAATTTAACAAATATCATGGCAAGAATGTTCGCCGGATCATTTGCAAACTCAATCTGGGTATGTCACCAGAGCACGATCCCGCAGCTCCTTTCTCTTTCCATAGCTATCGGAACCGGTGGAAGTTTTATTCCGGTTATGTCCGAAAGCAACGGAGTCTTCACTATTTTAACGAGGCCCTGTATTTTCACGGAAAAAACTGAGTCCCTGGGGACAGCCGGTGACATTATGCTGGCCGATTTTAGCCAGTACGTTGTCGGTTTGAGGCAAGGCATGAGGTTTGATACCAGCATCCACGTGGCTTTTGAGACGGACGAAATATTGAGCCGGATCATAGAGAGGCACGATGGCCAACCGCTTTGGAATGAGGCCTTGACGCTTGCAGGCGGAACGACTGTAAGTCCTTTCGTAACGCTGGCAGATAGGCTTGTTTAATCCTGTGTTGTGAAGGGTTGCGACGGCCTAAAATAGCGTCGCCGAGGTAAAAGCCAGCGAGTGCCCTCGTTTCAGAAATAACCCTGGCAGCCGGTGCAGTCCTCCGGACTGTGAATCGGTAAAAATGCCGGGGGCGTAATAGCTCCCGGTGTTCTTTTGTCGCTCTATCCTTCGCCAGGTGCGCCGAGAACGACGATCAGGCGTTGAGGTATGGGGTTAGTATGGGTAAGAGGGGCTTTCACTTTAATTGACAAACATAAAAAAAGTATGATATAAATGCCTATCCTAAAAACCAATAGCGTGAAGGCCGACGACATGGGCTTTTTTTATTACTTAAAATTGAGCGCTTCAAGTTGCTGTTACCCGCGAGGGCCAGAACGTTCTATTGGAACGTTAGGACAGCTTGAGGCGCTTTTATTTTGAAAGGGGGAATATATGGGCGTCAAACTTAAAGAACGGCCAAAGGGATCTGGGGTCTGGTGGATCTTCATTAATCACAACGGCAAACGCAAGGCAAAGAAGATCGGCAAAGATAAGCGCACCGCAACGGAAGCAGCCAGGAAGATTGAGGCCAGGTTGACCCTGGGGGAATGGGATATTGAAAAGGAAACAGTCAAGCAACCTACTTTTAACGAATGCGCTAAATTATGGCTTTCAATGCCTCACGACTGGAAAGAATCAACAAGGGATAGTTATGCGGTTAATTTAAAAAATCATGTTTTGCCCTGCTTTAGTAAAACACCTATCAATGAGATTTTACGCAAGGACCTGAAAGCCTTTTTTGATAAAAAGTATGCCGAAGGGTTGAACGTCGGGACATTAAAACTGATAAGGGCGCCGATAAATGGAGTCTTTTCTTTTGCGGTTGAATCTGAGCATATTGAGTCAAACCCGCTGCGAGACTTCTCCTTGAAGTATAAAAGGAAAAAATTTGAGATTGATCCCTTAACCGAACCCGAAACAATACTCTTACTTGAACAGGCCAAGGTCTTCTTGGGCGGGGCATACTATCCTGTAATATTGACAGCCGTTAGAACAGGAATGAGGATCGGAGAAATTCAAGCGCTCAAGTGGGATGATATTGATTTTGAAAAACGGCAGATTGAAGTCAGGCGCAGTTATCGTAATTACAGATTGACAGATACTAAGAACCATAAAAGCCGTCATGTTGACATGACTCCGCATCTAACGGAAACATTGAAAGCGCATCAAACAGCACAGAAGCGGGCCGCATTAAAGGCGGGGAAACCTTTTTCCGAATTTGTTTTTACCGGAACCAGGGATGAAATGTTAAATCGCATATCATATCAGAACGCCTTGAATCGATGCTCTAAAAAGGCCGGGTTACGCCATGTGGGCGCTCACAGTCTCCGCCACAGCTATGCAACAATAAGATTGATGAAGGGGCATAATATTGGCGACGTGAGTTATCAGTTGGGCCACAGCAGTATAAAAATAACCTATGATGTTTATGCTCATTGGTTGCCGGGGCAGTTTAAATCAGAGGTTGATGATCTGGATCAGATGCAACCAGACGCAACCCAGGCGCAACCAAAAAAGGAAGCAATTTGAAAACTATAATGAATTCAATAGTCTTTCGTGGATATTCTCGAATCCGCCGTTTGACATTATGAGCAGAAGGTCTCCTTCTTTCGATTCTGTGACGAGAAAATCGATGATTGACTGGGTGTCCGAGAAAAAATGCGCGTCTTTGCCCTGGCTTTTGAGATCTTCGACGAGCCGTTCCGATGAAAAACGCTCTCCGGGAGGAATTTTTT
>JAHJRK010000522.1 GCA_018830925.1 Pseudomonadota bacterium | reverse complement strand
TTTACGAAGCCATTAAATATGATAAACTCATAACAAGTCAAAATTCAGACGGCAAAGTAAAAAGCTCATTATGCAAGACGCGCGAATCTTGAGGAATGAAGCGTACTTTTTGGTACGCTGCAATGACAAAAAATGAAGCGCAACACAGCAGAATGACTTTTTACAAAGCCGTCGAGTCGAAATAAATTACTTTCAAATTGACAAATAATCAAGTATGACAGTTTCGTAAAATATTAATATGTGTACATACTGAACAAATTTAGATACAGCTCTGTTTCCGATTCATTCTCACTTTGAGGAATATATCATCATGCGGGCAGTTGTGCAAAGAGTAAAAGAAAGCTCGGTTACTGTCGGCGGCGATATCATAGGAAAAATCGGCGCCGGCCTTCTTGTTTTTCTCGGCGTTTCAAAAGATGACACGACAAATGATGTCGATTATCTTGCCGATAAGATATTAAACCTGAGAATATTTGAAGATGAACACGGTAAAATGAACAGGTCGCTTATTGAAGCACGCGGAGATATGCTTGTCGTATCCCAATTCACGCTTCTCGGCGACTGCCGCAAAGGAAGGAGGCCTTCATTTACGAATGCAGCCGAACCTGATAAGGCGAATGTGCTTTACGAACAATTTGTCGAAAAAGCCGGCAGCAGGGGAATTCGGGTCAAAACAGGCCGGTTTAGGGCGATGATGGATGTCCACCTTGTAAACGACGGGCCGGTAACATTCATAGTTGAGAGCAGATTTTAAGGCAATAAAAGGCATAAGGAATGAGGCGAAAGATAAGAAAACGTAAATCGAACAACGAATCGCGAACCGCAGGCAGGGTTTTTTTATAATGACAAGACAAAAATTGCTTTTAATCCTTATTGTCTTTTCTTTTTTTTGCTTGTTTTCAGACGCTCAAAACCTTTACGCGGAAACAAAAATATCTGATATTCTGCAACAAATCGGTGACAATGATGCCATTATAGTATCGGACCCGGATGATAAAATATTCATAGAAAAAAATGCCGATAAAAAACTTATTCCAGCATCCACTCTGAAACTCTTAACCTCTCTCGCGGCCCTCCACTATCTCGGTCCAAATTACAGATTTTCCACTGAATTATATATCGACAAGGATTCAAATCTTAAAATCAAGGGCTATGGAGATCCTCTCCTGACATCAGAATTTATTATTGTGATAGCAAAAAACCTCGGCATGAAGCTCAAATCTGTTAATGATGTGATAGTGGATGACTCATATTTTAAAAATCCGACTGTAATACCCGGGATAACAAAATCCATCGAACCGTACGATTCGCCGAACGGAGCCCTTTGTGTCAATTTCAATACGGTCAATTTCATGGTTTCAAAAGGAAAGTTCATAAGCGCCGAGCACCAGACACCGCTTTTACCCTTTGCAATAAAGAAGATAACCAAATCATCGGCGAGGAAAGGAAGGATACTGCTCACATCCGACCAGAACGAGATTGCTCTTTATGCCGGGCATCTCATATCCTATTTTCTTGAAAGAGAAGGAATAAAACGTCGTGGAAAGATAAGGGTCGGCACCGTCAATACCGAAACCGACAGTCTCATACTAAAATATGACTCACCTGTTTTATTGGACGAAATAATATCAAGATTGCTCTTTCACTCAAACAACTTCATTGCAAACCAACTCCTCCTTGCAGTCGGGGCCAAAATAAACGGCCCTCCCGGAACTCTTGAAAAAGGCATATCGGCAATAAATGATTACGCAAGAGATATCCTCAAAATCAACGACCTGTCCATTTCGGAAGGATCGGGCATTTCAAGAGAGAACATGATTCCGGCCAGAAGCTTTTTAAAGATACTCGCTGAATTTGAGCCCTACAGGCTTTTAATGAAACATAACGGATCCGAGTATTTCAAGACAGGCACACTGACAGGAATCAGCACAAGAGCAGGATATATCGAAGGCAGGGATGGAAAATTATATAAATTTGTAATAATGACCAATTCAAACGGAAATTCCGCGGAAAAAATATCAAAAAGTTTATGCGGTTTGATAGAATGAAAGCCGCCTGCTCTAACAATCCGCCTCCGGCCACATCAGGTCTCCTCTGTTTCGGCAAGGCGTTTTTATTGAGAATCGTTATTCTTTCTATCCTACGACTTATCACATTACGCAGTTATTTGATTTTATTCAGTTTATCCAGAAAACTGCGCGCATTTTCAATATCTTTCTTCGCATTCGGATAATTAGGATCCAGGGTCAGGGTAATCTCCCACTCCTTTATCGCTTTATCGAGATCCTGGTTCACATAAAAATTGACACCACTTATATAATGCTCAGCAGCCCGGCTCTTGTGTTTACTATTATTATTCAGATAATCAGTAATTTGTCGGACATCTTTATAATCTGGATCAACATTGTTGAACACAGCCAAAGCTTCAGCATAGTTTTTCTCGTTTCTCAACATCCCGCCTATTTTATAATAAGACGCATTTTTTAAATTCATTGCTTCTTTATTAACCGGATCATATTCGAGAATTTTTTCAGCTGTTGTGGCGGACTGCTGATATTTTTTTGCACCAAAATAATCACGGGCTTTACGAATTTCCTGTTTTACATTTATGTATTCTGCCGGTTCTTCCCCGGAAGGAGTTATTTCTGGCGCGACTTGAATCACTTCCGGAGAAGGAAGCACAATGGTCATCCCGGGTGTAAGACGCGCTTCTTTATTAAGGTCATTAAAGTAGGCTATTAAAAAATCATTGGAAGTATCATTGAATACTTTCTTTGCAATCCCCTTTACAGTATCACCCTTTTTCACTTCATAGACAATAAGTTCATCTCCGGTCATCCTGTATTTGACATAGTACAGCGCTTCTTTATGATCAGGACTTAAGCTTAGCGCAAGCAGGAACTCCCTTAAAGCTGCCTTCATGGAATTATTCTGATAATGCGCAACCCCCTTTTTATAGTGATCAGAAGCGGTTTTATTTATCTGATTCTTCAGATATATTATCTGAGATAAAACATTCCCGTCATCCGGCTTTAAGTCATCCACAACCTCCCAACTCTGCAAAGCCTTTCGCAAATCACCTTTTTTTTCATACTCAGCGGCCTTTTCCGCTTGCCGGCTGACAAGTTCTTTGAATCGGTCATCCTCCTGAAAAATGGCATTTAATTTGGTAACTGACGCGCATCCTGTACCAAAAAGTATCAATGAAAAAGCTGCCAGAGACAATACTCCAGGCATATTCGCAAATAACCCTTTCATTTAATCGCTCCGTCATCGAACACGGTTAATGCCTCTTCAAATTTTTTCAGATCATACTCCCCGTAGATCATTGAGCGGTTGACCCTGTAATTGTTTATGAAAAAAGGATTGCTGCCTCTTCTTACAGTAAATGCACCGCGAAAACCGTTCCTTTTAAGAATTGCGGCAACCATGTTGTTTGAATTCCCGAAGGGATAAGCCAGATATCTGCAATCTCTGTCTGTATTCTTTTTAATAATATTTGACGACTGCACAATTTCTTTTTCGACCGCATCGAAGTAATCTTTAAATGATTCTTTATCCTGGGCAACTGCAAGATCACGGTGGGTTATGGTATGACACTGAATATCAATCCCGTTGTCGGCTAACTCTCTTACCTGTTCCCACGTCATAGCTTTTCTGGTGCTGTTTATCAGATCAGTATATATAAAAAGCGACACAGGATAACCATACTTTTTCAAAACTGGAAATGCGATTTCATAGGCCGATTTCCATCCGTCATCAATTGTTATCACCACCGATTTCGATGGAATCTGTTTCTTGAAGTCGAAAAAGTCGAACAACTGATCCAGGGAAAGAACACGATACCCTCTCTCCTTTAATAACTGCATCTGATCTTCAAAAGATGCCTTGCTAACGGTCATTTTGTCGGTCTTATCGATTGAAAAATTATGGTATGAGAGTACCGGAACTGTTTGATATCCTCCGTATGTCAATCCTCCACTTTCATAAGGTTTCAGAGGTATGATAATCTCCATTCCGGGAGTAACGCTGCTGATGCCATTGAAATCGGCAATAAGCCACTCCATGTTTGGATCTTTAAGATATTGTCCGGCAAGTGAATAAAGTGTGTCACCCTCCTTGGCGATAACAGCCGTAAATCCAAGAGTCACTTTTGCGTTTGCATCAGATGCCTCAAGTGAACTGCTCACACGCGGTGAAGGTGTTGCACAACCTGAAATCAAGGAGAAAAACATGATAAGTAAGCAAAGATAATAACTGCAGCGAATTTGCATTTTATCTCTCTTTTTCACAGCAACTCCCTCTGCTACAGCTTCTCCGGAGGGCCCGATATGCCTGTCACCTTAAAGGACTCAACCAGTTCAGATATTCCTTTTAATTTCTGCGGCGCTATGGGTTCAACGGTAACTATCGTCCGGGTCAATTCATAGACGCTTCTGCTTATGACGATTTCTCCAGGACCGGCCACATTTTTTAAACGTGATGCTACGTTAACGCTGTCTCCTATGACCGTGTATTCCATTTTAATGTCTGAACCCAGATTGCCGGAAACTATAATACCGGAATTGATTCCTATGCCTATTTCCGTCAAAAATTGATTTCCGGTCTTTCCGGCTGTATTAAATTTCTCCTGCATTGCTACGGCTGCTCTCATCGCTCTTTCGGCATGATCGGCCCGGAATATCGGAACTCCAAAAACACCCATGACCGCATCACCAATAAATTTATCAACATATCCTCCGTATTCCAGAATAAATTCGGTGGCGATCCTGAAGTATTCATTTAATGCTTCAACCACCTCTTCAGGTTCCCTGCTCTCTGAATAGGCAGTGAAGCCCCTGATATCAGAGAATAGTATCGTTGCCTCACTGCGCTTGCCTTTCAGCCATGATTCTTCCGGATGAGCCATAATCATATCAACTACTTCCGGAGAGACATA
>JAHJRK010000081.1 GCA_018830925.1 Pseudomonadota bacterium | reverse complement strand
TTTGGCGGTGATAATCGGACGCACTGCGCTTCAGAAAACGCTGATAGTTGGAGGCGACTCGATCGGCTTGAACCTGCAAGTGAGGATGAAGCAGGGAACCGCCTGCCGACGGCAGGTGGTTCTGGGTAATGGCCATGTGGACAGCCGCCGGGTCAACGTCAAGCAAGAGCAAAAGATAGTCCCGGCAATTCAGAAAACTGTCTTTATAAGATGTAATTGAAGCCTTACCGATTTCCACGAAGTGGCCGTCGTCGAAGAGGCTCACAGCCGAGTATTGACCATAGGGAAAGAGGTTGGGAAAAAGCGTGGATGTTCCACGTTTCATATGTCCCTGCGGGTACAGATCGGGCGACAGCCTGGGTGTGTGGCTGGCAAGCCGGACAGGGCAGAACGGACAGAGTTCCTGCTGCACGGCAAAGGGGGGAGGGGCGGGAAACACCTCTGTCCCGGGCTCTTTTTCTTCGCTTCTGCTGTATGTGATCCGGCAGGTGCGGCCGGTGATTGGGTGAGTTCGGATCTCGATCGGACGCTGCGCGTTTTCCCCTGTGGGCAGAACTAATCGGGAGTAAAAGGTTTCCTGCTTAAAAGTCAACATTTCATTACTCCTGTAAATTAAACGGCGGTTGCCCTGTTGTTTTCTTATTTAATCCCATAAGGTTGCCTTTAACCAGTATGAAATACTATATTCAGGAGGTCATTTACCCTGCTCTTGAGTGCTTTGCATAACTTTTTTTGCATGTTTTTCGAAAAGATTCAAGAAGCTCTTTTATCAAATACTTGACTTAATGCGTATGTCGTCTAATATTGAAAAAGAGATTAATCTTTTTTAACTGTATAATATGCCATTATATAAAAACAAATCATTCCTTATTGCGGGCGCGCTCCTGTGCCTGCTGTTTGCCTTTTTACTGGCAGTACGAACCGGTTTTTTCAAAAAAGAGATACCTGAATATGCCTTTATATCTCCGGCAGAAGGGCTGGCTGAGAGAGATACCTGGATGAAGATCCTGCAGCATGACAGGAAGATAGGGTTTTCCCACTCGGTTCTCTCAAAAGAAGCGGACGGGTATAATATGCAGGAGTATGTCTTTATGAGAGTAAATACAATGGGAATGATCCAGGATATAAACCTTAAAACGGAAGGACGTTTGAATCCGGATCTGACACTGAGGGCGTTTGATTTTGAAATAAGCTCCGGAAAATTTTTCTTTAAGGCAAACGGAGAGATCAACGGAAAAATATTATCAATCTATACCCAGAATTCAGAAACTCCGCGCAAAATCGAGATTCCTGTCAGTAATAAGCCATACCTTGCTGCCGGGGTAGCAGATGCTGCTTTTGCAGGAGGAGCAAACCCGGGGGATGTTTTCACACTTGATATTTTTGACCCGGCAACAATGGGACAGGTGCCTGTGCTTGTGAAAGTCGGCGAAAAAGAAGAGATTATTACAGGAGGAGAAAAAACAACCGCGATAAAGTTGCTGCTTACGTTTAAAGGAACAACACAGTATCTGTGGATTGGAAATAACGGTGAAATCCTCAGGGAAAAAGGCATTCTGGGAATGAGTCTTGAAAAAACAACAAAGGAAGATGCCCTGAACGGATTATCCCTTCAGGCAGGCGAAGATTTGACAAAGATCGCTTCGGTCCAGTCCAATGTCGTAATAGATGATCCCGGAAAGCTCTCTTTATTGAAAGTCAAAATTGAAGGGATTGAGACCGGCTCATTAAAGATAAACGGTGAAAGGCAGAGATTTGAAAACAGTATTGTTACCGTTAAAAAAGAATCCCTTCTTGCCCTGCCGGAGCACCCATACACGGAAAAATCTAAATTAATCTGGCTCTATTTTCTTAAACCCACACAATTCATACAGTCCGATAATAAAAAAATAATTGATATTGTCGCAAAAACGACAGATCCGGCTGATCCGCCTTTGATAAAAGTGCAGAAAATTGTGAAATGGATAAACGCCAATATAGAAAAAAGGCCGGTTATATCTCTGCCAGACGCGATATCAACCGTTGAAAACAAGGCAGGTGACTGTAATGAACACGCGGTTCTTATGGCCGCTCTTTCAAGAGCGGCAGGAATACCCGCAAAGATCGAATCAGGACTTGTTTATTTAAACGGCCGGTTTTATTACCATGCATGGAATCTTTTATATCTCGGGAGATGGGTTACTGTTGATCCTCTCTTCGGACAGATACCTGCCGATGTGACTCATATCAGGTTCTCATCGGGAGACCCTAAGGAGCAGCTTGATCTTATGGGCATGATTGGAAAAGTTAAACTGAAGGTGGTTGACTACAAATGATACGTCTTGAAAATCTGACAAAAAAATACGGTGAATATACTGCTGTAAGCAATTTAAGCCTTTCTATTCCAAAAGGGGAAATATTTGGATTTATCGGGCCTAA
Organism: Pseudomonadota bacterium; assembly: GCA_018830925.1. Lineage (GTDB taxonomy): Bacteria > Desulfobacterota > Desulfobacteria > Desulfobacterales > RPRI01 > RPRI01. The sequence goes on along the minus strand of JAHJRK010000081.1, from coordinate 4,399 downwards.
CGGGGCCGGAAAAACAACCACCATAAAGATGATGGGCGGAATAATGGACCCGACTTCAGGTTCCATTGACATTTGCGGTATAAGCATGCAAGACGAACCTGAAAAAGCCAAAAAAAATATAGGCTTTATTCCGGACAGGCCTTATCTGTATGAAAAACTGACGGGAAAAGAGTTTTTAAGGTTTATAGGAAACCTTTATGGCGTAGACAACAGGTCCTTCACTGCAAAAGCGGAAGAGAAGCTAAGCATGTTTTCGATTCTTGCGTGGGCTGACGAACTTATAGAATCATATTCGCACGGCATGAAGCAAAGGCTTGTAATGGCGGCAGCCCTTCTCCATGATCCGGAAGTGATAATTGTTGATGAACCTATGGTGGGACTTGATCCGGTTGCCGTCAGGATGGTCAAAGATCTTTTTAAGCATCTCTCGGCGCAGGGCTTGACGATTTTCATGTCGACTCACACATTGAAAGTTGCGGAAGATGTCTGCGACCGGATCGGCATCATAAACAAGGGAATATTAATAGCATTGGGCACACCGCTCGAGTTGAGGGGAAAAACAGACCTCCTGAATGCTGACCTTGAAGATGTGTTTATAAAACTCACATCGTAATCCCGATAAACGGGATAAAATAGTTGTACGAGATAGGAGCCAGAAGGCATGATCCCGAATGAGAAGGAATGTCAAATGCCGAAATTTTTAAAAGATGTTTTAATTCTGCTGCGGCCAAGATTTTTATCTTTTAAAAAGCCACTTCTTTCACCAAATTCAAAAAAAGACTTTTACCGCAACCTTGTGCTCGGAATAGCGGGCTTTATTTTCTGGATAGGTATCTTTATAATGTCATTCAGAACTCTAAAATACTTCCGCGGAATAGAAGGGCTGGGAGATATTCTTATTTTTAAGCTTTTATCCATGCTCGTTCTTACCTCTTTTTCTTTTCTTATCTTCAGCAATATTCTAACCTCACTCTCAAAACTTTATCTTTCAAGAGATCTTGCCCTGGTCCATTCCATGCCCGTCTCCGGAAACAGGATTTTTGTTGCCAGGTGGCTTGAAAGTACCGCGGACAGCTCATGGATGGTTGTTTTGTATACTCTTCCGGTTTTCGTTGCCCTCGGAATCGTTAGCAAAGCCGGCTTTTTTTTCTACATTAACACCGCGTTTGTGCTCTTATCCCTTTCATTTATAGCATCCGGGATAAGTTCGATTCTTGTCATGGCTGCCGTTTTTATCATTCCGGCCGGCCGCATGAAAAACATTCTTTTATTTTTTGGATTTACGCTCTTTCTGATCCTTTTTATAGTCTTCAGGCTATTAAAACCGGAGCAACTAGTTGATCCCGATGTTTTTTCAACAGTTGTTGTTTATTTAGACACTCTGAAAGCTCCGTCATCTCCCCTTCTTCCGAGCACCTGGGTTTATGACAGCATAAAGGAATCCCTCTCCGGTTCGGTGCAAAGCAGTATTTTCCATTCAGGCCTTTCATGGAGCTTTGTCACCGTTATACTATTTATAAACATACTCATGGCCGACATGATCTATTTCAAGGGATTTTCCAAGACCCAGACAGCCTCTTTCAGGGTATTCAGATATAAGGATTCGGATCTTCCGTTCACAGGCTTTCTCCCGGGGACAACAAGGGCTTTTCTGGTAAAGGAGATTAAAACTTTTTTCAGAGACCAGTCTCAATGGTCACAACTATTGCTTATCGGTGCTCTTGTAATAATATACATATTCAATTTCAGCGTTCTCCCCCTGGAAAAGGCGCCTATAAAAACAATATACCTTCAGAATCTTCTTTCTTTTCTTAATATGGGTCTTTGCCTTTTCGTGCTGACGGCTGTTGCCGGCCGATTTGCATATCCGGCTGTCAGCTCTGAAAGAGACGCCTTCTGGCTTGTTAAGGCATCACCTGTCAAAATCAAAACGATTCTCTGGATAAAGTTCTTCATATACTTTTTCCCGCTGCTCATTCTTTCGGAAATCCTGATAGTTGCAACGAACATAATTTTACAAGTTGAAACTTTCATGATGGTTCTCTCATTTATAACAGTATTTCTTATGGTGCCGGGAATCGTGTCAATAGGAATAGGCTTTGGAGCTGCATATCCTGATTTTAAATCTGAAAACCCCGCCCAGTCGGTAACTAGTTTCGGAGGCCTTATGTTCATGATGATCTGTGCAGGGTACATAATGACCGTAATAATCCTTGAAGCTGGGCCGGTTTACAGTATATTCATGGCTGCGGTACATCAAAGATCATTGACAATGTTGGAATGGATAAGGACGGTCGTATCTTTTTTATTGGTAGTTGTTATCAGTATACTTGCAATAATTCTCCCCATGCGATTCGGGGAAAAAGGCCTGTCAAAGGTTTTGCCTTAAATGGAACTTGGCTCACATCTTGTTGGATCAGGGTTAAAAGAGTGCCGCAAAGAGATCAGCTGGCGCGAGACCATGAACTATGCCGCAGCGGTCGGCGATAATAACCCCTGCTATTTTGATGATGAACGGATTGATGGCATTATTGCTCCCCCAATGTTTTGTGTTGCAGTTACATGGTCTGTGACTGAAAAACTTGAAGAATTCCTGGAACCAGGACTGCTTCCCGCTGAGATTTCCGCCACAAAGGTTCATTATACCGAGCATATCGAATTTCACCGCCCGGTCAAACCGGGAACCATTCTTGCCGTAAAAGGGAAAATAGCTGCGATTCTGCCTCACAGGGCAGGAACTCACATCATAATACGTTATGATGTGTCCGATGACAGAGGAAAGCCGGTTTTTACCGAACACATCGGGGCTCTTTTGCGCAATGTAAAATGCACGGATTCAGGCAGAGGCGGTGAAACGCTTCCGCCTGTACCTGCATGCGGGAGCAAAAGCGGTTCTGTCTGGGAAGCAACTGTTCCGGTTGATCCTATGAGCCCTTTTGTTTACGATGGATGCACAAACATCTTTTTCCCGATACACACATCGAAGCAGTTTGCAAAAATGGTGGGATTGCCGGGGATAATTTTACAGGGAACAGCTACGCTTGCCTTTGCGGTAAAGGAATTGATCAACAGGGAAGCCGGAGGGAATCCGCACTGTCTGAAAGTTCTTTCCTGCCGGTTTACCGGAATGGTAATCCCCGGCACTGAAATAAGAATTCAATTAATTGAAAAAATTAACCGGGAGAATGGTAAAGAGCTGTTTTTTACTGTAACCAATTCGGAGGGACGCAAGGCAATCAGTAACGGGTATGCCCTGATAAAACAACTCCCCTGATTTTTTTTTGAAACTCCCCACTGCAAGCAACGGGGTCAGCGCTCGCTGTTTCGGTTCAAAGATAATAAGATCGAAAAAGTCTGAATTTTCATCATGAGGGGTATGAATGAAGGAAATATTATTTAATACTTCTTCGTGTACCTCGTGTTTTTAATCGGCCTGAGGATGGCCACTTTTGGGCTAAGAGCTTCCTCCGACAAATGTAGTCAGAAAAATGCCTGAAAAAATGAGCGCCATCCCCGGGATGTGAAAGTTCTGGAGCCGCTCTCCAAGCAGCATTACAGCCATAAGTATGCTGAAAACCGGAATCAGATGAACAAAGATACCGGCCCGGTTGGCGCCGACCCTCTCCACTCCCTTGTTCCAGCACAGAAAAGAGAGTATGGAGGGAAACACGGCCACGTATAAAATCCCGCCAAAGGTCTGCGGCAAATAACGAGGCAGACCTGTATTAACAATTTCCCAAAGGAAAATTGGAAACAGGCAAAAAGTCCCGAAAACCATCATGGCAGTAAGAAATGTAAAATGGTCAAGTTCATGCGGCTTTTTACGCAACAAAACCGAGTAAAGAGCCCAGCTAACTCCTGCTGCAAGAGTCCAGAGGTCGCCTTCCGCAAAACGGAGTTCCAGCAGAATAGAGAGCTGCCCCTTTGAAAGAATCCACATTAGGCCTGACAGTGAAGCAATCACACCGATACCCTGCCGGAGTGTGATCCGATCGCTGAAACCGACCCACGAGCCGATTACTATAAGTACCGGATAAAATGAATTTACCAGCGCAGTATTGACCACGGTGGTTTTGTTAAGAGCCATATAGATGAAAATACTGAAACTGGTAACAGAAAGCAGACTTAAGACAGCAATCCAGCCCCAATGTTTAATGATCAGGTTGCGGTTCCGGACAAGTTTTCGAAAAGTAAACGGCAGAAATATAACAAGAGCTACTGCCCATCTAAGGAAAGCCAGAGTAACCGGTGGCACCGCTTCATGAATACCGCGGGCTACAACGAAGTTGCCTGACCAGAAGAGGACAGACAGAACAAGCAGAAGATAAGCTATTGAAACGGAATTATTATCCTTTTGTGAAACTGCGTTTGGGCCAATCTCTGGGTCCTTCATAAAGTC
>JAHJRK010000521.1 GCA_018830925.1 Pseudomonadota bacterium | reverse complement strand
GCATTGCCAAAAAACCGGCTTTTTTTGCCTTTGGTGGTTCTCCAATGAAAATTGGAGCCCTCACAGCCGCTTTATTGCCGGAATTTCAGCTGCTGCCCTTTTCTAACAAGCCGCCTTTGATCGTTTTGAAATTGGCTCTATGGTATTGTTTTTTTTCTGAATTCTGGCTTCTGGCTCCTGAATAGCTACTGTATTTAAATATATCCGCATTCATCTGTGTGAATCTGTGGCCGAATAGTTAAAAACAAGCTTATCCCCTTTAACATCCGCCTTTACAGAGCCTCCATCACGGATTGAGCCTTTCAGAATCTCTTTGGAGAGAGGATTCTCTATGTATCTTTGAATCGCGCGCTTTAGCGGGCGCGCTCCGTAAACCGGGTCATATCCCTCATTAACTATAAGCTTTACCGCAGCATCTGACAGGAGAAGTTCGATATTTCTTTCAGCAAGCCTTGCCTGAAGCCTTTTGATCTGGATTCCCACTATTTCGCCGATCTGCCCGGTTGTGAGATTATGGAAAATAATCGTTTCATCTATCCTGTTCAAAAACTCGGGTTTGAAGCTTGACTTTAAAGCTTCTGTAACCTTTGCTTCCATCTCTTCACGCCTTGAAGCTCCAAGTTCCTGTATCCACCGGCTTCCGACATTGGATGTCATTATAATAATTGTGTTTTTAAAATCAACGGTCCGCCCATGCCCGTCCGTCATTCTGCCGTCATCTAAAATCTGCAGAAGAACGTTAAAAACCTCGGGGTGAGCTTTTTCTATCTCGTCAAACAGAACAACCGAGTAAGGTCTTCTTCTCACAGCCTCAGTAAGATATCCTCCTTCATCATATCCGACATAACCCGGAGGTGCGCCTATAAGTCTTGATACCGCATGTTTTTCCATGTATTCCGACATGTCGATTCTTATCATCGCCTGCTCACTGTCGAAAATAAACTCTGCGAGAGCTTTGGCAAGCTCTGTTTTCCCTACTCCTGTAGGCCCCATGAAAATAAAGGAGCCTATCGGCCTGTTCGGGTCCTGCAACCCTGACCGGGCCCTCCGGACCGCATTTGAAACGGCCTCTATCGCTTCAGGTTGGCCTATTACTCTTTTTCCGAGTCTTTCTTCCATCCTTACAAGTTTTTCTTTTTCCCCCTCGAGCATTTTTCGGACAGGGATTCCTGTCCACCTCGATACAACGTCTGCTATATCTTCATCATCAACCTCTTCTTTGAGCATCTTTCTGTCTTGCTGCAGAACGGAAAGATTTCTGTTTGCATCATCAAGCCGCCTTCTCAAATCGGATGCCTTTCCGTATCTTATCTCCGCAACTTTTGCCAGGTTACCCTCTCTTTCAGCCTGCTGTTCTTCAGTGCCCAGATGCTCTGTCTCTTCCTTTATCTTTCTTATAACCTGAATCAGTTCCCTTTCTTTCTGCCAGTGCGTTTTCATTTCATCAATCTCTTTGTGCATTGCCGACAGTTCGGATTCCAGTTTTAAAAGCCGCTCCTTTGATGCCTGATCCGTCTCTTTCTTTAAAGCCACACACTCTATTTCAGCCCGGGTTATCCTGCGCTGAATCTCATCTATTTCTGCAGGCATGCTGTCAATTTCGATTCTTAATTTGGATGCGCACTCATCGATCAGATCTATCGCCTTATCAGGAAGAAACCGGTCGGAAATATAGCGATGTGAAAGAGTTGCAGCGGCAACTATCGCTGAATCCTTTATTCTCACTCCATGATGAACCTCGTATTTTTCCTTTAACCCGCGAAGAATCGAAATGGTGTCTTCAACTGTAGGCTCGGTTACCAGCACAGGCTGAAATCTTCTTTCAAGAGCGGCATCCTTTTCAATATATTTTCTGTATTCATTCAATGTTGTCGCCCCGACACATCGAAGCGTTCCTCTTGCAAGAGCCGGCTTTAACATGTTGGATGCGTCCATCGCTCCTTCCGCAGCTCCGGCTCCGACAAGAGTATGCAACTCGTCTATAAAGAGAATTATCTCCCCTTCCGCCTTCTCAACCTCTTTTAATACTGCTTTCAGACGGTCTTCGAATTCACCCCTGTATTTTGCACCCGCAATCAGCGCGCCCATATCGAGAGCAACAAGCCGCCTGTTTTTCAGGCTCTCGGAAATATCCCCCGCCACAATCCGCCGGGCAAGTCCCTCGACAATG
>JAHJRK010000520.1 GCA_018830925.1 Pseudomonadota bacterium | reverse complement strand
GAAAAATGAAGAACTTGCGCGGGAGAACAACTCCATGTATACCGAGATAGAACGGTTGAAGCATGATCCTGAATACATTGAAAATGTTGCCAGAAGGGAGTTGGGTATGATCGGGAAAAACGAGATTATTTTCAAGGTCGAGAAGAAAACAGATTCCGGCGCGGCCGGTAAAAAACAATAAGAGAACTTAATGCCGTTCGAATATGATCATATATTTAATGTAGTTATCATTCTGGAGGAATACACGAATGGCTGATGATAGCGATTTCAATACTGTTACCATGGCAAAGGTATTTGCCGGACAGGGATTATACGATAAGGCAGCCGGAATATACCATAAATTGCTGGAACAGGATCCGGACAGAAGTGATCTTATAGAGGCCCTTTCAGAGCTTGAGAAGATCAGGTCAGAGAAGGAGAAGGATCTGAAAATAACTCTCTTCCCGTTATTTTCCGAATGGTTTGATCTTGCATTAAGCAACAACAGGATTGAATTGCTTAATAAACTGAATAAGAGGCGATAAACCGTCCATTACAGGAGTATATGGAAGACAACCTGTCTGTTTCACTTAAAGGACAATTTCTGCTGGCCATGCCTGACCTTGCCGATTTGAATTTTTCACGGACGGTGACTTGTATTTCGGAACATAATTCGGAGGGGGCTCTTGGCATAGTTATAAACAGGATGAGTTCTTCGATTACAGGAAAGGATATTTTTGATGAACTCAGGGTTGAATATGTTCCACGTGAGGAACCGATACCGGTATTTATCGGAGGACCTGTTCATACGGGTGAAATATTCATTCTTCACGGATCGCCCTTTACCTGGAAAGGATGTTTTATGATTACCCCGTTCCTTGCCATGAGCAATACAATTGACATCCTCAAGGCAATAGCCGAAGGAAGAGGGCCTCAGTCCTATATAATTGCCCTGGGGTGCGCGGGGTGGGGGCCCGACCAGATAGAATCGGAAATAAAGCAAAATGCATGGCTCACATGCTCAATATCGGAGGAGATTATTTTTAAGACAGCGGTTGAATCAAGATGGGAGCAGACGGCAAAAAAAATGGGAGTAGATCCCATTCTTCTTTCTTTAAAAGCCGGGCATGCTTGATATTTCCGGTTATACCTCTTCCTTCGGTTTTGCTTTCGGCTTTTTCTTTTTCAGGCAGATCCTGTCTTTTCTTACAAAGGCGCATAGCTTCGGATTATAATATTCTTTGCAATTTAACGGATTATATAACGGACATTCAGGATGTTTTTTTGACATAACCTGTTATTTCCTTCTGATTGTATAATTTTTCCAAACTAAAGCAGCCCCTCGAAGCAATAATTTATACCCTGCTTTACTGCTTAAATTTGATCTGTAAATCCTCTAACATAAAATCTTAAAAGTTACAAGCTATTACCTTAAGTCAAATAATAATATTTGGGATCATCTCCAAATTAATTGGTGATCCTGGACCTCTTTTTCCCATCTTCTATTCCGGATTCCGGCTCCTGAACCGAAACAGTGAGCGCATCCCCCGCCGAAGGTCCCGCCAACCAGTATGGCTTGCGGACTTGCGAAGGGGGATGATAGCGAATTAAAAACAGACCCTATTCCATATGGTCGATGATTCCCTGCAGCAAGCCGCGGGGAGCTTCAATATCGATTTCCTAGCAGATACTGATACGTTATTCAGGAAGCAGCTTGCTCAGGTTTGTTTTTGCAAACTCAATCGAAGGATCAAGTTCAAGTGCCACCCTGTAATAATATACGGCTTTTCCCTTTTCGCCCATATCCCGGTAGTTAGATGCCATGTTGGCGTAGTCGATCGCCGAGCCTGGATTGATTTTTAAAACCTTCCTGAAATTATCTATGGCCAAATCATGCTCCTTCAGCTTGAAGTGGCAAAATCCCATCAGGTTATAGATGTCGGTTCTTTCCCTGTCGTATTTTTCGCCTTCTTTCAACACGGCAAGGGCCTGCCGGTATTCTCCCATATCTTTGTAGCAAATTCCCATGTATGAAAAAATGCTGGGCATATCCTGCTCCGGAGGCGTGAGTTCAAGGGCTTTTTTGAAATAAGACAGGGCTGATTCCGGATTATTCAATGAAAGATAAGATTGTCCCATATAAAATTTTATGTAGTATTTTCCCGGAAGTATTTTTTCAATATTATGCAGTTCACAAAGAGCTTCTTCGGGTTTCAGATTTTCAACAATAATTTTTGCGCAGAACAAGCCTACACTTGTGCCAATCGCCCTTTCCCTGAAATGGGCTCCCGGTACAATGGTATAGAATGCCGGTATCTGAAGCTTTGGATGCATGGTATTGACGACTATGACTTCCATTCCATTTTTTGCGAGAGCAGCGGTCAGGTTTTCCACCTCGTTTCTGATGTTGTTGTCGGAGAGATCCGGCAGGCTTTGAATACTTGTAATTGTTCCGGCTTCAATAATAAAGCGGGCTTCATCCGTTGTTTTGAATTTTGGAAGGCCGCTTGCGACATAATTTGATGATGTATTGAAATCGCCGGCAAGCTGGGCTGTTTCAGTAAGAGCTCGGCT
>JAHJRK010000519.1 GCA_018830925.1 Pseudomonadota bacterium | reverse complement strand
GGTCGTCACTCCCGTGAAAATCCGCCGAGGCGGAAACTAGTTGAAAAGACTGGATAGCGCGTGTGCTTCACTTCGTGTCCCTCTTTCGCTGGAATGACATAAAAGAACAATTCTTACTTTTTACAAAGCCGTAAGATTTTCGAGTATTTCTTTCGCTCCCCTCAAAAGGAGTTTGTCTGCAAGGGCCGTTCCGATGCTTTCGGATGAATTGAGCGGGCCTGACAGCGTCTCTTTTATAATTGTTTTCCCTTCAAGATCGGCAACAAGTCCGCTTATCGTAAACATTTTATTTTCAGCTTTTCCATGACCTGCGATAGGGATTTGACAGCCTCCTTCAAGTCTTTTTAAAAAAGCACGTTCACCCATTACAACAGCACGTGTAACAGAATGATCCAGAGAATCCGCAAATTTCATTATATTATAATCATCTTTTCGTATTTCAATGCAAAGGGCTCCCTGACCTACCGCAGGAAGCATGATATCTTCATCGAGGTATTCTGCAATAAGATTTTCGAGTCCGAGCCTTTTTACTCCTGCGGCGGCAAGTATTATGGCATCCAGTTCCCCGGAATCGAGTTTTCTTATCCTTGTATCAAGGTTTCCTCTTAAAGGTAATATGACAAGATCCGGCCTTACATGCTTGACCTGTGCAAGGCGGCGGAGACTGCTTGTACCGACCCTCGCTTTTTTTGGGAGCTGTGACAATAAAAAATTATTTTTGGAAATAAGAACATCGCAGGGGTTTTCTCGTTCCGGTATTGCCCCTATAGAAAGACCGTCCAGCAATTCGGCAGGCATATCTTTCATGCTGTGCACAGCCATGTCGATGTGATTGCCGATGAGAGCTTCCTCGATTTCCTTCACAAAGAGCCCTTTTCCCCCGACTTTTGCAAGAGGAACATCAAGTATCTTGTCGCCCTTTGTTTTGATTATAACTATTTCTGCGGAAAACCCCGGAAATTTGTTTAAAAGTTCCGATTTGACCCAGTTGGCCTGCCAGAGCGCGAGCTTGCTTCCTCTTGTTCCGATTGTTATTTCCGGTTTCATCAATGACCGCAACCTGCGCAGCTTGAGGCTGAACATCCGCCGCATGATGAGGATGATGCAGAAGTTCTTGCCGTTTCTCCGCCGGTTCCTTTACTCATAAAACCGCACACGGACATTAGCTTACTGACTTTTTTGCTCCTGCATAAAGGGCAGGCGGGTTTTTCTTTTCCGAATACTATCGTTTCAAAATCTTTGTTGCATTTGTCGCAGTGATACTCAAAAATCGGCATTTTTAAGCTCCGTACATTATTTCCGTAAGTTGTATTTATTCATTGTGACGGCGTTTCGGGAAAAATCGTAAAAGCATAATATTTTATTAAGCCACAAGGAATAGGAAGCTGAAAACATAATATATTCTGTTTCTTGCTTCTTTGCCTCAGACGGATTCGTGACCTTGTGGCAAAAATAGAACTTTTTGCGAAGTCGTCAAGGATAACTCCTATACAATTATAAGCTTGATCATTATCATTATAGAAAGTTACGGGCAAGAAGTTATTTCGGATAAAATATGCAGAAGTGCTTAAGCTGAAAAACCCCGTTCATATGGTATGAACGGGGTTATCTTTTGCGTTTCATCAGTTTTACCTGTTGTTTCCCCGTTTTGATGCCTTGATAGGATTGAGTTTGGTCTTTGATTCCGTAGCAGCATTTACAACGTGAGTCGCAAGATTGCAGTTTCCGTTTTTCCATTTCAAAGAAGGATCGGGATAGGACGTGCAATACCAAACTGAAGAATACTCGGTACTCCGGTTGCAGCCTTTGCACTTTTCTATGATTTCATGGCAGATTCCGCCGTTATAAGAGCAGCCCTTGGCCATCATAAAAGGACATGCCTTGTTTTTTCTTACTGTTGTACAAATCATTGTTGTCACCACCTTTCTCAAGTAATAAACTAAAAAAAAGGCCTGGTTAAAAAATGCTCCAGGCCTTTTTGTGAAGCTTTTATTTTTTCGCGGCGAAATATAGTTGTATGTTCATGGTTTGTCAAGAAAAAAAACACTAAAAAAAACACTAAAAAACACTTATTTGTGTAGAAACCATAATATACGGTGCGATGAAGGGCATTTCCGATAAATATTGTGTACTGTTGCATGTCAGGAAATCAGGTAACTGCTCAGGTACAATAGGATGTAGGTGTTTAGACTGTAGACTGTTAGCTAAAAACTTACAGCCTAAAAAGCTACAGTCTAAATAACCTGAGCAGTAACACCCGGTATAGGAATTCAGGGGATAAATCTATGATGTGGAAATCGCACTGCATGGTGTTTTTGTGCATTTTCCGCCTTTTCTATTGCATGTATTTCTCGAGGAAGAGGAACCGGCAAGCTTCGATGTTTTGCAGCCGGCCAGCACATTTTCCTCCGGCGTTCTCCTGCCCAGAACAATCAGTTGAGGCTTTGTCCATTTTCTCTGTTTTTTACCGGAAAGACATGGTGTTCATTGGAAACACTTTTCGCTGCCTGCTCAACCATCGTGGAAATTTCCGGATAAGCAGCTTCCGAAGCCAGCCAGAGCACATTATGGTAAGCTCCTCCAAATGTTTTTAAATTTCCAAGAAGTGTAAAATTTATGATCCGTTTTATTGGTAATCCCAGGGGTTCTGGCAGATTCGGCTGTGGAACTATCGGGACCTCCGGGAATTTTTTTTGCATTCGTTTAACAAATTCCTCAAATTCCTCCCACGGACACTCAATCTCTTTTTTCAGCCCCGCAGGAGTTTTTTTCGAAAACCCGGGCCACCATAGAAGGATCGATTTAGCTCCTTCGCCCACTAAAAAGCCAAAGGTTTTTTCGATGTCGTCCCACCCGCAAATCCGGGGCAAAGGAACGATGGTTCCGGTAAAATCAATATGGTACTTTTTTAACAGGCGAAAGGACGTAAGCGAAATTTGCGCCGGTTTTTCTGTTTTTTGGAAAATTCGCGCCCACAATTTCGGCTGCGTGGAATGCAGGGAAATATTTATTTCGACAGGACGAAATTGCGCCAATTTCTGAACGAGCGGTTCATCAAGCATGGATGCGTTGGTGGTGAACTGGAGAAGGTTAGTAAGGTATTTTTCGCGAACGAGGGCTATAATTTCAAAAAACTGCGGATGGAGAAAAGCCTCTCCTTCAGAAATTCTTCCCGGCAGGGAATCGCTCATATGAATTACGCCATCATAATTGGCAGAGCCGAGAGAAAGCTGAAGTTTAACGTCTTCAATATCCCGAAACACATTTTGCTTTATTGGAAATGGATTCATGCGGTTTGAACAAAAAAGGCAGCGCGCATTGCACACGGCGCTGATCGGGATTTGTTCCTGAGGTTGGCCTGAGGCTAACCATTCCTGAAAAAAAATACTTTCTTCTGTTTGAAAAAAAGTATTTGAATCTCCTTGATTCAACTCCGGCAGGTCTTTTTTGGTTTTCATTCAGAATCTTTTTGAACTGCCCTGATGTTATTGCTCTGAGGAGAGATCCTCTTTGCTGACTGCGGCTGTGACATATAAAACAGGGTGTCCCTCCAGTTTGATGATAGTCTCTTCGGGCAACTTTTCTCCGCGGCTGTTAAATATCATTTTGACCGTTGGTTTCAAGGGATGAAGCTTGCTGTTTGAAATTACCCTGCCTGTTTCCATATTGTTGAGCCTGACATAGCTTCCGACAGGAAAAATACCCATTTCATCGAGAAAGATCTTGATGAACCTGGAAGGAAACAGTGAATCTTTTAATGTAACCAGTTCTTTGACTGAAAAATACTGTGCAAGCGCTTTTCTGTGAGGTCGGTTGTGAATCATTGCGTCAAAGGTGTCAGCCAGGCCTATTACTATTGCATATTCGCATATAGCGTCTTCCTCCAACCCGGCGGGATAACCACTCCCGTTTTTTCTCTCATGATGTTCATAAGCGACACGTGACAGCATCGGATGTTCAGCATGGAACTGAGACAGAATATCTTTCCCGATTTCCGTATGTTTTTTGACAGTATTCAATTCGGTTTCCGTCAGCTTACCGTTTTTCCCTATTATGTTTTCAGGTATTTTAAATAATCCAATGTCGTAGAGAAGTGCCGCGAGTCCAAGTTCAAGAATTTCTTCCCTTGGATATTTCAGGCCTGTTCCGATCTTGAGGGAATATATAAGGACGTTGATCAGATGCGTAATCAAGTAGTCTTCATTATTATGATTGTAGGACGACAGAGTGGTTGATTGATAGAATTTTTCAATCAGATCAGGCGTGTTTATGATATGATTCACAGTATCAACAGCCTGCTTGATGTCAAAAGGTTCATTATTATAGATCCGCTTACGGACTTCCCCAAGATAATCCACGATGGTTGAGTAAAGCTGTTTAATGTATTCAGCGTCTTTTTGTGCAGACAGAATGTTTAAATCCACAGATGTACTGAATTCCTTTAAAGCGCTGTAACGCAATGAGTTACCTGCTTTTCCCATTTCTTCCCTTTCCTTAACTGAAGCGGTACAGTGCTATCAACCATAAATCAGTTTTTAAGGATATAAAATGAATCTGACAATTATCGGAACCGGATATGTCGGACTTGTTGCCGGAACGGGATTTGCCAACCTGGGCAACAAAGTAATATGCCTTGATAATGATAATGCAAAAATAGCTGCTCTTTCACGAGGCGAGCTTACGATGTATGAACCGGGCCTTGAAGAGGTTTTCAGAAGGAGCCTT
>JAHJRK010000080.1 GCA_018830925.1 Pseudomonadota bacterium | reverse complement strand
ATTTTTGCTTCCGGTATCAATCTGTAAATATCATGTTTTATAGGATGATTTTTAATCATATACTGCTAAAAAAGACTGGTCTCTGGTTTCTGGTTCATGGTTTCTGGTTGAAAAGCCGTACATCGAAGATCGTACACGGAAAAGCCGAATATAAAATATCGAACATGGAAAAGCGTGAAACAGAAACGAAAAACCGCCCAAGTGAAGTCCGCTTCGCTTTTTCCTGCCGGAAATATCACGGGGTAAACGAAGACGCAAAGGGCAAGGGGCAAAGAACCAAAGCACAGAGACACAGGGGGGTATACAAACGACATTCAGGCGGCGGAACATTCGTGTTCCTCCGGTTCGATGGCGAGTCGTAAGCCCATGGCTTGAAGGACCACATTGAGACTCTTGATTTCCGGATTTCCCCGCTTGGATAGCATACGGTAAAGACTTTCACGGCTTAGACGGGTTTTGGCTGCAAGAGCGGTCATTCCTCCGTTGGCCTCGGCGACATTCCGCAGGGCCAAAAGAAACACAGGACGATCCCCTTCTTCGATGGCAGCATTCAAGTAAGCAGATGCCTCGCAGGGGTCTTTCAGAGATTCAATCAGATCCTTTTGATAGGATGTCGCTTTCATTATATTTATTTCTCCCCTTGTAGTTACGCCAGAGTTCTTTTGAACGGGCAATGTCCCTTTTTTGTGAGGATTTATCGCCACCCAGTAGAAGAAGAATTATCCGGGAACCATCCTGACCAAAGTAAATACGATACCCTGGACCATAATCGATGCGCAATTCATGGACACCCTCTCCCACTTTGCGACTATCGCCAAGCCTGACCCGCCTGCTAGTATGATTCCCTTCATGTTTTTTTCCCTTGTCCAACTTTTGCCACATAGTCCTCCGGGATTCAACCGGGTAAACCGCGAAGGAACAGAAACAGACAATTGTGTTGAATTTTGAATGCTGAGTTTTGTGTTATGGATTGAGAGCTGAAATAAATCACCATGCCACTCTTTTTAGCTCGTTTATCATTTTGAAGTGTTCATCACGTGAGACCAAGGTCAGTCCATGCTCCATTGCCAGAGCAGCAATCCAGATATCATTTTCCGGGATAGGATGCCCCTTTTTATGCAAGAGGTTCTTGATGTAGCCATATTTCCTGCATGTACCGATGTCGCATGCAAGAACGGAGTTGGAGGCGGCAAAATTTTCAATACGTGCAGTATTTGCCTTGGGCCGTCCGGACTTGAAAACACCAAAATAAAGCTCTCCAATAACAGTGGCCGGGATGAATATTTCTCCCGCTTTGGCAATATGTTTTTGGACGAAGGGATCTTCAGCAAAGAGGGCGATTATAATATTGGTATCAAGCAGATATTTACCACTCATTCAGGTCTACCTTCTCGCAGCCGTCTTCTATAGCCTGCTTCATGGCCTTCAGGTCATCAGCAGGGATTGTCCCTGCAAAGGAAAGAAGTTGTTTACCCGGAATACCTTTCGGACCAGTCACAGCAAGAGCACGGGCAAAATCAAGAACACGCCTCTGGTGCTCATAATTGAGCCGACCAATCTGATTAATGATTTCTTTTTTAACCGTAACATTAAGCATGGGGAACCTCCTTACGAGTCACGAATATAGACCTTTGCATAACTACCGGAAAATTGTTTTTCAATAACTTCTTTTTTACTTAAGAGAATTGTCTCTGGTTTCTGGTTCATAGTTTCTGGTTGAAAAAGCCGAATCACAAAAGACCAGCAACAAGTTCTGAAAAACTGCGCAGATCTTTTATGCCGTATTGTATGATATCGTAAACAGTACCGTAGTCAATTTTCCAATACATATGGACAAGCAGATTACGGAACCGGGCTGTCTTTTGTAACCGTTCGGATAATTCCAAGGGAATGATGTCTGCCTCTGATAGAATTGCAAAGCACTCTGCATAATCTTCCGGAACTTTTTTCAGGCGTTTTGCTGCTATGTGATAGCACAGGTTCAAGGCCGCCTCAATTGCAACCAGTAATCTGTATGATGCGATATCCTGAATGTCACGGTCATTCAGGAATACTTCTTTTGTTTTTTCTCCGATACTTTCAAGACGAACGAGAGAATCTGCTATTTCCTGACATCGTGAACGGATAAGTTCTTCATTAAGGGTCATGCGGCAAACGCCTCCTTTATGCTTCTATGGATCACAGTCTTTATGTCTAAATATATCCTTATCGTATTTTCCATAATCCTGGCACGGAGATCTTCGTCTCGTTCGAAGATCAAATGCCCCCTGATAACATGATATAAAAATAAAACCGGCGCGTAATTCAGGACTTTTACTTCCGTCCGTATCCGCAATGCATTACTGAGATAATGTGCCAGATCAAGAGCGTATGGAGTTGCGGATTCTTTTTTAATTGCTGAAATATAAACACCCACATCGATATCGTGAAATGGAATCTTGTCAACAAATGAACCGAAGATATAGGCAAAGGAAATCTCCTCCCTGCTTTCCATATATCCAGCAAGGCGTTTCATGATGTCCCGTTTCTGTTCATCTGACAATATGTAAGATTTATTTTCCTTGATACCCGTATTCATAGCCATTTTCATATTTTTATTTTCGCACTGTTAACTGATTAAAACTATTTATATAAATAATTATTTTGATTTAATTTTCTGATTTGTCTTCTTCAGGTATTCCACGATACACTGTACAAAAATATCAAAGTCTGAAAGGTTTCGCTTAAAAAAACCATAAACTGCAGCATCATCAATCCGTTCATAGTAATGCACGATAAGATTTCTGAAGGATGACATATTTTCCATACGACTCAAGTCGTCCGCCTTGATGATGCCATTTTCAGCAAGCACGGCGAAGGTATCATGATAACTTGTCGGTTCTCTGAATTGTTCGTCAGAAATAATATGTTGCGCTACATCGATACAGGCTTCGATAAGAATATGCAGAGTGCGTTCAACAAAGCGGCGTGACCTTTTATCTGTTCTATAAATTTCCCAGGTAATATCT
>JAHJRK010000079.1 GCA_018830925.1 Pseudomonadota bacterium | reverse complement strand
GGTTTGCAGCCTCGGGCATGCACATCCAAGGGTGGTAAAAGCCCTCTGCAGACAGGCCGATCTTCTTTTCCATGTATCCAACCTTTATTATACGATTCCTCAGGTTGAACTTGCGTCATGGCTTGTTGAAAACAGTTTTGCGGACAGGGTCTTTTTCTGCAACAGCGGAGCGGAGGCAAATGAGGCGGCGATAAAACTGGCCCGCAAGTATTTCAACGGAAACGGCGAAAAAGGCAGGTACAGAATAATTTCCATGGAGAGGTCTTTTCACGGACGGACAATGGCTACCTTATCCGCGACAGGGCAGGATAAGATCAAAAAGGGCTATGATCCTTTTCTTGAAGGATTTGATTTTGTGCCGTTTAACGACGCGGAAGCCCTATCTGGCAGAATAGGACCGTCCACGTGCGCTGTAATTCTTGAACCTGTGCAGGGAGAGGGGGGCATTCGCTGTCCTGATCCGGATTATCTGAAAAAAGTAAGAAAGCTGTGCGATAAAGCCGGCGCGCTTCTCATTTTTGATGAAATACAGACAGGAATAGGAAGAACCGGAAGGCTTTTTGCGTATCAGCATTCTGGAGTTGAACCGGATATAATGACTCTGGCCAAGGCGCTCGGAAATGGACTTCCGATAGGTGCCATGCTTGCAAAAGAGCATGTAGCTTCGGCATTCGGGCATGGTTCTCATGCAACGACATTCGGAGGAACTCCAGTAATAACAGCTGCTGCGCTTGAAGTTCTGAAGATAATTTCAGAGGAAAAAATCGTTGATAATTGCCGTAAGATCGGCGAATATTTTATGGAAAGGCTCATTTGGCTTAAAAGCAGGCACACGTCCATAAAAGATGTGCGCGGAATAGGGCTACTGATAGGAATGGAGCTTGATGTTGAAGGAGAGCCGCTGGTCAATAAGTGCCTTGAGAAGGGATTTCTTGTAAACTGCATACAAGGGAATACACTGCGTTTTGTTCCGCCCCTTATCATCGGCAGGGAAGAGATAGACGCACTTATTGAGTGCCTTGATGAAATATTATAAAACAGACGCCGGGGATTTAGTGTGTTGGTAACTGCCCAGGTGAACAGGCTGAAGAAAGATAGGCTGAAGGCTGTTAGACTGAAGGATTTATCCCTAAAAGCCGACAGACTAACAGCCTACAGCCTAAATAATGTGAGTAGTTACATATGTTGTTAATAAGAGGGTGTCGTGAAAAAAGATATATTAACCTTATTAGATCTGACAAAAGAGGATATTGACGGTCTGCTCGGCAGGGCTGCCGGACTCAAAAAAATGCAGAAAGAGGGCGTTTTGCACAGGCCGTTTGAGGGAAAAACACTAGGCCTGATTTTTGACAAGGCGTCAACACGCACTAGAGTGTCTTTTGAGTCTGCAATGATTCAGCTCGGGGGAACCCCGCTTTTTATAAGCGCAAGAGATACGCAGATAGCAAGAGACGAGCCGGTGAGGGATACTGCGAGGGTTCTTTCAAAGTACCTTGATTGTCTTGCCGTAAGGACCTATTCCCAGGACCTGCTCGAGGAGCTTGCGGAATTTTCTTCGATACCCGTGATAAACGCGTTGACTGATTTATACCATCCGTGCCAGGTTTTAAGCGATATCATGACTGTAATGGAAAAAAAAGGGAGATACGACGGGATCAGGATAGCATGGATCGGAGACGGAAATAATGTGGCTCATTCATGGATTAATGCGGCAGCGGTATTGGGACTCGATCTTGTCCTTGCATGTCCCAAAGACTACCATCCTGACGGAGAAATATTAAAAAAGGCGATTGAAAGGGGGGCCGGGAAGATCAATGTGACTGAAGATCCTCTTGAAGCTGCGGCGAATGCCGACGTCATATATACGGATGTCTGGGCAAGCATGGGGCAGGAAGGCGAGCATAAAACAAGGAAGCGTGTTTTTGAGGCCTACCAGGTAAACAGCAGAATTGTTAAACATGCTTCAAAAGATGTTATCGTCATGCATTGCCTTCCCGCACACAGGGAAGAAGAGATCAGCGAAGAAGTTCTTGAAGGCCCCAACTCCGTTGTATGGGATCAGGCGGAAAACAAGCTTCATATGACAAAAGCGATACTTGAGGCTCTGATAGGCAGGAGAGCGGGTGAACCGCAAAATTCATTTTCCGATTCTTTGTGATATCTTATTGTCCCCCCCGGGGATTGGGAGAGAAATCCTCGCTTTCAGGCGAAGATTTTAGTTTGATCTTTTTTGCGCCGCAAGGGTTCAAGGAGTCCAGGATTAAAGGGTTCAAGGTCAAGAATGGATGCTGTTTTCGCTTGACCCCTTGACCCCTCGAATCCTTGGCCACTCAAGCCATCGGCTTCAGCCGATGGTAGATAACTTTACGGGAGATATGACGTGCAGGATAAAATAAAGAAAATAGTGCTCGCCTATTCAGGGGGGCTTGATACATCCGTTATACTGAAATGGCTTGTTGAAACATACAAATGTGAAGTCATCACCTTTTCGGCAGATCTCGGGCAGGAGGAGGAACTCGACTATATCGAGGAGAAGGCCAGAAAGACCGGTGCAGCGAAGGTTTACATCGATGATCTTAAAGAGACATTTGTAAAGGATTATGTTTTTCCGGCCTTTCGTGCGAATGCCATTTACGAAGGGCAGTATCTTCTCGGGACATCCCTTGCACGGCCGCTTATCGCAAAAAGACAGATGGAGATTGCAAAGACTGAAGGGGCCGATGCGGTCAGCCACGGGGCTACGGGCAAGGGTAATGACCAGGTGAGATTTGAACTGACTTATCTTGCCCATGATCCCAACATCAGGATCATTGCTCCGTGGAGAGAATGGGATCTCGGATCAAGAACACTGCTTATGGAGTATGCGGAAAAACACGGTATTCCGGTCCCGACAACCCCGGCAAAACCGTACAGCT
>JAHJRK010000518.1 GCA_018830925.1 Pseudomonadota bacterium | reverse complement strand
TGTATCCGGGAACGCCAACCATCATCATTCCGCCTGCAACCGGCAATGCTTCGATCACCGTCACCCCGTAACCCTTGAGCGCAAGGTAATAGGCGGCGGACATTCCGGCGGGCCCGGCGCCCACAATGCATACCTTTCTGTTTTTATCAGCTTCCTTATCCGGATTTTTATATCTTCTTTCCGACATTGCCCTTTCGGCGGCAAATGCCTTGATATGCTTGATGGAGACAGGATCATCTATGCGGCCCCTCACGCACATGAATTCGCAGGGTCTTGTGCAGACAAGGCCGCAGACCCATGGGAAAGGGTTATCTTTCCGGATAACCTCTATTGCTTCCGCATCGCGGCCTTCCGCTATCAGGGCGACATATGTCGGAACGTCTATTCCTGCAGGGCAAGCCATCTGGCAGGGAGCCGGGGCGAGCCATGAGCAATCACGGGTTGGGCAGTTGTGTGTACTGACATGGCTTAAAAAAATCTCCCGCTGCCCTGAAAGAGTATCCAGAATCATGCGGCCTGTTTTAACCGACCCTTCTTCCGCATCATTAACCAGATCATTGGCAAGCGATTCTATTGCCGGAATATGTTCGTCTCCAGCTCTTCCCCATGCGACATCGTTCAAGAGTCTCAAAATCTCTTCGGCCCTGTGCCTGCTTTTGGGGTTGGTAATCGCTCCTGATTTAATCGTTCCGTCCAAATCGATTATTGAGCCGTTTACGGGGCATTTGTCGTACATATCTTCACTCTCTCGTATATATCGCTACTCAAGCGAAGAGGCGTATTTTGCGTGCCTTTCACGTCTGATATTTCCAGTCTCTTCAGCTGTGTTAAAATCGAGGCAATGGGTCGTGCATACGGTAACACATGCCGGCTTAAGTCCGTTGTCTATTCTTTCCATGCAATAATCGCACTTAACAACTTTCCCGAGTTCTCTGTTCCATTGCGGAGCACCCCATGGGCATGCCGAGATACAGGCCTTGCATCCGACACAATGATCGTGATCGACAAATACGATCCCGTCTTTAATTCTTTTCTGCATTGCTCCTGTCGGGCATGCCGCAACGCACCAGGGTTTTTCGCAGTGAAAGCAGGGCATGAAGACATAGGAAGCTTTCGGCAGTCCCCCGACGAAACGGGGGCCCACAGTGACTATTTTGCATAATCTGGGGCCCGTGGGCAATGCCTTGTTGCTTTTGCACTGGACTTCGCATGTACGGCAGCCGATGCATTTTTTTGTATCCTGAAAAAGGTAATATTTACTCATTATGATCCTCCGAAAATATAATCAAAATATCAAATTCATGCAGGCTTCAGAGTGACAAAAGTATCATGCAGCGCCGGGCTTCCGCCTGTAGTGTCGGAAATGTTCTCCTGAAGCACGCTGTCTGAAACACCTTTGTTATATGCCCTGTCCGCTTTTCTTGCCTTGTGTCCGAAACCATGAAGCATGAATACCGCTTCGGGGTGCATCAGATCGGTCACGAAAGCCTTTATTTTTCCCGAACCTGCAGGTGAACTTATCTCAACCACGCCTCCGTCTTTTATACCCAGCTCCAAAGCTTTTTTAGAATTGATCCATAGCAGGTTTTCCGGAACAAGTTCATTCAGGTAGGGATTGTTCTGTGTCGATACGTGGGTATGCGCTGCGGCCCTTCCCACGACCAGCCTGAATTTGTTTTCAGGAGGAGCCTGTATCGGTTCGTATTCGGGAAAAGATTTGAATCCGGCGTTTTCCATCAGGGATGATACGAATTCGATTTTACCGGATGGCGTTTTAAGTTTCAGCCCGTCGTTCCTGTCCCAGAAAATCTGCTCCTTTCCATATGCCACAAAGCCTTTGGCGTTGAAATCTTCCATTTTAAAGCCTGTTCCTTCAAGCTGCCACCGGACAAGCTCTTCCATGGATTCATAAGGGAAATAACTGCCTGTCCCGATTTTATCGGCGATGCGCTTTAAAATGATCGCCCCTTCAAGAGTATCATAACGGGGAGTCACCGCCTGCTTTCTCAAAAACATCTGGGGTTTCAGACCGTTTGCCTGCTGAATACAGTCCGTTCTTTCAAGATACGAGGATTCGGGAAGAATGACATCCGAATACCACGCTATGTCGCTGTAATTGATGTCTATGGTTACGATAAGATCCAGATTGTCGAGCGCCTTTATCATGAGATTTGTATCCGGAATCGACTTTAAAGGATCGAACCTGAAAGAAAAAAGAGCCTTTATCGGATACGGGTCTTTGTTCAGAATCGCAAAAGGAAGCACCTGTGGGACACCGTGATTGGGATCGGGAAGAGGAAAATCAGGCGTTCCGACCTTGTCGAAGCGGGGCACCTCAATTTTTCCGAACTTCTGCTCAACCAGTTTTCTGGCAGGCTTTCCACCCACCGCACCGGGCCCTTTCTTGAAAAATATGCCTCCTTTTGATTCTATACTTCCCATGAGTGTGTTTAAAATAAGAATAGAGCGGCGCATGTATATTTCATTGGTATGGCTTGCGCCGCGGTATCC
>JAHJRK010000517.1 GCA_018830925.1 Pseudomonadota bacterium | reverse complement strand
CCTTCGCGTATTGAGGCCGTGCTCGGAGGGATGTGCCTTGCAAGAGAAAGCATGAGAGATATTGCATGCTCTGCTGTTGTGACGGTGTTGCCTCCCGGGGCGTTCATGACCACAATACCCTGTTTTGTGGCTGCCTGGACATCTATGTTATCAACACCGATTCCGGCTCGTCCGATCACCTTTAATTCTTTTGCATTTTTTAAAACCTTTTCAGTGACCTTTGTTCCGCTTCTTATCGCAAGGCCGTGAAATTCTCCTATGATTTTTGCCAGCTCCTCAGGATCATTTGTTATTTTATCGTTATCAACGACAACTTGAATTTTTCCTGTTGCTTCAAGAAGCTCTTTTGCAACCGGAGCCATGTTGTCCCGCAGCATTACTTTAAACATATTCAACCCCGCTTCTTATATTCCAGACATCACTTCATGGGTTCAGGTATCTATTTGCATGTATTATTTTTCCAAAATGGAGATAATTCCCTGAGACGTTTGATTATTGGCGGAACCTTTTCAATTATAAAGTCAATTTCTTCTTCAGTATTGTATGTGCTCAAGCTGAAGCGGATGGAGCCGTGTGCTGCCGTGAAGGGAACGCCCATAGCGCGAAGCACGTGTGACGGCTCAAGAGAGCCGGATGTGCACGCCGAGCCAGACGACGCGCATATGCCGAACTCATCCATCATTAGAAGAATTGCCTCCCCTTCGACGAATTCAAAACCTATGCTTGATGTATTCGGAAGTCGCTGGTCCTTCTCTCCGTTTATCATGGTATTCGGAACTGCTTTTGTGAGAGAGACTTCAAGCTTGTCCCGCAGTTTTTTTATCCGGGTTTTCATTTCATTTAAATGGGAAAGAGCCATTTCGCTTGCCTTCCCGAGCCCTATGATGGATGCCACATTTTCCGTGCCGCCTCTTCTTCCGCTTTCCTGGTGTCCTCCTATCAGGAAGGGTGAAAACTTCGTCCCTTTTCTTATGTATAGAGAGCCTATTCCCTTGGGAGCGTGAATCTTGTGCCCTGAAAGAGAAAGCATATCGGCTTTGACTTTTTTCATGTCAACAGGAATTTTACCCACGGCCTGCACCGCATCCGTATGAAAGAATACTCCTTTTGCATTAACGGCCTGAGCGATCTCTTCGATCGGAAAAACCACACCGGATTCATTATTTGCCCACATGATACTTACAACCGCCGTATCATCGTCAATATGCCTGTATAAATAATCAAGATCGAGTACTCCCTTGCTGTCCACCGGAACGAATGTCGCCCGGTACCCGCTCTTTGCGAGGTTTTCAAAAAGATTCTTTATTGCAGGGTGCTCGACCCTGCTTGTAATAATGTGTTTTTTTTCAGGATTTGAAATAAGAGCGGCCCGGATTGCAGTGCTGTCGCTTTCGGTTCCGCAGCTTGTAAATAGTATTTCTCCGGGTGTTGCGCCTATCATTTCCGCGACTCTTTCACGCGCCTCTTTTATCTTTCTTGCGACATTTCCACCGAAAGAGTGCATGCTTGAGGGATTCCCGTAAAGTTCTGTAAAATAGGGAAGCATCTCTTCAAGGACTTCGGGAGCAACACGTGTGGTGGCGTTGTTATCGACATATATCGGTTTCATTGCTGCACCTCTTCAACAATAAGTTCAGGAGCGACAAGCTCTCTTAGCTTTGATTCGACATAATGTTTCAATGTAATCTGGGATTTGCTGCATGTCGCGCATGTCCCCCGCATTTTGACAATGACCCTGTTCCCGTCCACGTCGATAAGCTCGATATTTCCGCCGTCTTTTTTGAGGGCGGGTTTAATTTCGCGTTCGAGCGTTTCTTCTATCAATTTAATTTTCTGGATGTTGGTAAGCTTTATCACCTTTTTCTTTGCAGGTTTATCTTTGCTGTGCACGGAATCTATTATTTCCTGGATTTTTTCGTGGCATTTCTCGCAGCCCCCGCCTGCCTTGACATAATCGGTAACATCTTCAATGGTTGAAAGATTGTTTTCGGTAACGGCGCGCCTTATATCGATATCAGTAACGCCGAAGCACTCGCAGACTATCTCGCCTTCCACCTTTTTTTCTTTTTCGCCGCGGTAGTGAGCTATGGCTTTTTCAAGGGCATCCCGGCCCATTACCGAGCAATGCATTTTTTCCTTCGGAAGCTCCCCGAGGTAAGAGGCTATGTCTTCGTTTGTAATTTTGGAAACTTCATCAAGTGTCAGTCCCTTTATCATTTCAGTCAGGGCAGATGAGGATGCTATGGCGCTTGCGCATCCGAAAGTCTGAAATTTCGCGTCATTAATTTTGCCGTTTTCATCGAGTTTGAAATAGAGTGTCAAGGCATCCCCGCAGGCAAGAGAACCAACTTCTCCCACCCCGTCGGGATTTTCAATTACCCCGACATTTCTGGGATTTAAAAAATGATCTTTTACTTTAGCCGTATATTCCCACATGGTAACCTCCTGTTTATATACAATCTGAGTAACTACTCAGGAGTTAGAATTCAGGAGCCAGAATCCAGAATAGAAGCAGCGTATGCCGTAAGCTTCTTACTGACTTCTTCAAGTTGAAACATTAACTCAAAAGTATTACCACAACCAAGATCTTTTGCCAGAATTAAATAGTACCGACATTCTTCAAGAGAATCTTGCGGTCTCGAAAATCCTGGAAAAGGGTTTCCTTTTCATTCTGACTCCTGAATTCTGGCTCCTGACTCCTGAGTAGTTACCAATCTGAAGCCATTGCTTAATACCTCAGTCCGGGCTCAATAAGTTTCAGGTTCCAGCTTTAGGTATTCCAGTTTCACTTATTTGCCATATTAATCATTTAATTCAAAAAAATAAAGCTGAAAATATAAATATAATTCCTTCTCCCAATTTCTCGTTTCATCCGGACCGCAAGAAGTGCGGCGGCGCTGTGCGGAAAAGTCGTTGGCGCGGCAGATTAGCCGGAAAGTTACTCTCTTTCTAATGGCATTCATCAATGTAAAAAACTGTTGACCTGGTATTCCATGGAAGTTATATTCCTTCTATGGCATGGGATGTTGAATATACCGACGAATTTGAAACATGGTGGGTTGGTCTGGACGAGGAAGAACAGATCGATATTGACGCGGCT
>JAHJRK010000516.1 GCA_018830925.1 Pseudomonadota bacterium | reverse complement strand
TCGTTTCTTGTCGGGCCGGCAAGGCATTTAATCCACCAGTAAGGAGTATGAAGGCTGTGCGCAAAATGAGAAGCCCAGAGTTTTGCCCCTGAATTTTCAAGAAGGCTTACAAGTTCTTTTTTTTTATATATGCGGATATGCCCCCTGTTCGCGTTATGGTATTCATCGGAAAGAGCCCAGCATATCTTTTCAGGCATATATCTTGGAACACTAACTACAAGGTTGCAGCCGGGCTTTAAGACCCTCATGATCTCAAAAACAGCCGTTTCATGATCGGGTATATGTTCAAGAACCTCGGAGCAGATGACAAGGTCAAATGAGTTTTTTTTAAAAGGCAGATTATTTACATCGGCTGCCGAAAGAGCCCAAACCCCTCCGCCGTGTTCACCGACCTTTTCATGAAAATTAAGCTTTCCCCTTGCCTCTACCATGTCATCGAAATTTACATCCGCCCCTACAGCCACGACATCTTCAATACGGAAAGCCTCGCAGATATGGCGTCCTGACCCGCATCCTATATCAAGTATTTTAGCGCCGGGCTTAACGGAAAGCCTTTTAAACTTTACGGTAATCACAAATTACCTCTCTGTATGCTTCAACCGTTTTTTCCGCGGCTCTTTTCCATGTGAAATTATCCTGCACCCTTTTATATCCGGCCCGGCCGAGTTCATCCGCCCTTTCGGGGCTGTCGAGAAGAGCCTTAATAGCTTCTCCCAGCAAAAGGTGATCGGCGGGAGGAACGAGTATGCCCGCGTCTCCCACTACCTCGGGGAGAGCTCCGCCGGTGGTGCTTATCACGGGAACACCGCATGCCATGGCCTCTCCCGCAGGAAGGCCGAATCCTTCATAAACGGATGGAACAACCGCCATTGCATACTGCCGGACAAACTCGCCGTCATCTATCCGGCCGGTAAAAGTTACCAGGTGTCCTATCCCCAGAGTCTTTATAAGTTTTACAACAGCGCCGTTTTTCTTCGGTGTCCCGACTACAATGAGCCTTACCTTGCGGGTTTTTGATATTTCGGCAAGCGCCTTAAGCAGATAAAAAAGACCTTTTAACGGTGTATCGGCGCTGTTTGTAACGATAATTCTTCCTTTTTCCCTTTCAATTCCGGAAACCGGATAAAAAATATCCGTGTTGATGCCGTTCGGGACAACCCTGAACCTGTTTTGAGGTATATCAAACTCACTGCTGATATCACTCCCGGCACACTCCGACACGGTAATTATATGGGAAAATGCCCTTGCAACCCTTTTCTGCATTCCTATGAAAGAATACCAGCGCCTCTGCTTTGCTTTTTTCCATAAGGATGAGAGGGTGGAAATTGATATGTCTCTGTCGATTGTAATCGGATGATGTATGGTTGCGGTTGTCGGAACCTTCCTGCTTATGGCCCAGATTCCGTATGAAAGAGACTGGTTGTCATGCACTACGTCATAATCATTGAATTTGTTTTTAAAAAAATTGCAAGCTCTTACACCGAACGTAAAGGGCTCGGGAAAACCCATTGTCGATACCCCGAGCCACTCGTAAAGATTTACCGGATCTGAAAGCTCTTTTAAAGATGGTATCCTGAAGGGATCTTTTTCATTGTACAGGTCAAGACACGGAATGTGGTGAACCGGGATATCCCTGTCAAGAAGCGGATCAGGAGGCCCTGATACAACTTCAACATGATGCCCCAGATCTTTTAATGCGCGGCTTAAGTTCTTAAGATAGACCCCCTGCCCGCCACAATGAGGATTGCTCCTGTAACTTAAAAGACATATTCTTAATTTTTCCGGGGCGTTCATATTTATTCTTGACCTGCAAAGGACTTGGATTCTAAGATAACCGACTGAGAAAAATTTCACATATTTTCATTAAAAGCAAGGAATGATTGGAAACACCATGAACCTTCCGGAAAAAGTAACTCTTATTGAAGTCGGCCCGCGAGACGGATTTCAGTTTGAAAATAAAACGATCCCGCCAGAGTTAAAACTCCGGATAATAAACGGGCTTCTTGATGCAGGTATAAGGAGCATTCAGGTAACATCATTTGTAAACCCTGCTGTCGTTCCACAGATGGGTGATGCCGAAGAGCTGATAAAACTTCTGCCTGAAAATAAAGATGCGGCTTTCAGCTGCCTCGTTCTGAATGAAAGAGGGCTGCACAGAGCTCAAAAAGCCGGTATGAAAAATGTTGAAATATCGGCCTCCGCAAGCGATACGCATAGCAGGAAAAATACCGGCATGCCTCATGAAACGGCTTTTAAAAGCGCACAAAATATGATCGAAACTGCAAAATCGTATAAAATGCACATACGGGCCGGAATTCAGTGCGCTTTCGGATGCGCTTACGAAGGAAGCATACCTGCCGACCGCGTGATCGCAATCGCCGGAAAATTTGCGGATTCTGGCGCTGATATGATAGCCGTATCCGACACGACCGGAATGGCTGATCCGCTTTCAGTACGAATGCTTATAGAAAAATTACGGGCAGTCACAAATTTACCCGTCGTTCTCCACCTTCATGATACACGAGGATTGGGACTCGCAAATGTATTAGCCGGACTTGAAAGCGGGATTACCCATTTCGACACGGCTCTTGCGGGCATGGGAGGATGTCCGTTTGTTCCCGGAGCAGCCGGAAATGTTTCGACTGAAGATACCGCACACATGATGGAATCTATGCATATTAAGACCGGCGTAGATATTAGAAAGGTTGCGGCCTGCTCTCTTGAACTTGAAGCATTTTTTGAAAAAAAATTCCCTGGAAAAATTCACCGCCTTTATTCCTGTAACAAAGAAGTTTAATTAAATGACAGACTTTTTACGAAGCCATCAATATGAGATAGACTCGAAAAAAAGTCGAATTTCGGACGGCAAAGTAAAAAGCTCATTATGCAAGGCGCGCGAATCTTGAGGAATGAAGCGTACTTTTTGGTACGCTGCAATGACGAAAGATGAAGCGCAACACAGCAGAATGACTTTTTACGAAGCCGTCAATATCTGACTTTCATAAGGAACAGGCCGTGTGGAGGAGCTGTAGCGCAGGCTTTGCTGCGATCCCTTGACCCGAGTATTTCCTTAACATCTCCGTGCGAAATTTTCCCGAGCCCGGCACAAACAAGAGTACCGACAATGTTTCTTACCATGAATCTTAAGAATCCGTCCGCCTCAATTTCAAAAACAATAAGATCCTCGTTTTCTTTAAAGAGCCTGGCTTTGAAAACGGTTCTTACAGTGCTTTTTCTGGGACTCCCGGTTCCTTCAAAGGCTTTGAAATCATGTGTTCCTGCAATACAGGCTGCTGCTGATTCCATTGCATCGAGAAGCAGAGGCTTCCTTATATGCCACGCGTAACCCCTTCCTACGGCTGCCGGAACCAACCTGTTTAATATCCTGTAATTATATACCTTGCTTTTTGCATCGTACCGGGAATGAAATTTTTCATGAACCAGAACACATTCTTTTATTACTATGTCTCCTGGAAGAAGACTGTTCAAGCCTTTGAAAAAAGATTCAGATTCAAGCCTTGTATCACAGATAAAGTTCGCAACCTGGCCGAGAGCGTGTACTCCAGCATCCGTTCTGCCGGCACCTGTAAGAGTCACCTTCCGCCCGGTCATGGCAAGAAGAGCTTTTTCTATCTCTTCCTGTATTGTCCGGCCGTTTTTCTGCCTCTGCCATCCGTTATATGCAGTGCCGTCATATTCTATGGTAAGCTTGATATTTTTGAGCATCGTATATCAGCCAATTG
>JAHJRK010000515.1 GCA_018830925.1 Pseudomonadota bacterium | reverse complement strand
AACCCTGTGCCTAATCCAATTGAATTAAATGCCCATAATCCAAGAAATAATTTGTCTGAATCATTCATCCACTTTATTTTATATCTATCCCCTAATAATCTTCCCTGTGTCATAATTTTATTACATTTTGGACAGTTCATAATTACCTTTTTTTATTCTAACAATGTTCATATTGATCCGCTCTTCCTTATCACACTTCATCTGTCAACAAAACATCAATGTCCGAAAACAAACTTGGTTCTTTTAATGTTTCTCCGGCAGATAATGGAGAATGCCAACTGTATCCGCTTTGCCAAAAGTCAACCTCCTTGACGGGGATGTTGATCTATGGCATTGGTTCATAAAAAATTATTAGTAAAGTAAACTATTTTTTTACATATATTATTCGGAGAGGTGGATAGTATGGATGAAAAAAGCAGAACCAGAATAATCCAGATGAGGTTCGCCTGGATCGTTATCGGTCTGTCCTATATTATTGTCTGGATAGCGCCATTCCTGACCGACCTTTCGGGCCAGGCTCACGGATCCGCACAGAATTTTTCAAATATGCGTGATCCATCTCAATTCGGATGGCATATCATTACCCTTTTTGGAGCGGTCTCCTTTGCCTATGCTCTTGAGCTGGAAAAGAAAAACTGGTCGGGCATTTTAGCAGGACTCGCTTTTGTTTTAATGGATACCTTTAATGAGATTTGGAACGGCTTGATTTATACGGCAACCGGCGGTTATTCAGCTTACTGGATGTGCAGCTATCCGACCGGTTATCAGACATTAATAGGTTGGAATATTGAAATAATATTCAATTTCCTTTTCTGGGGCCTGATTATTACCAAAGGCATCCCCAAAGATAAAGATAAAAAGTTTTTCGGTGTACTCAATAACAGGGTCGCGCTGGCGTTTGGCTGGGGCGTTCTGGGCGTTGTTGTGGAAATAATCTTAAATTCCTTCGATGCCCTTATCTGGAACTACTGGTGGTGGAGCGCGCGTTTTCCCCTGTTCCTGTTGATCCTGGCCTACTTCCCCTTCGCTATGATGGTCTATTACGTGTATGATCTGCCTACGACGAAACAGCAGGCAAAGGTTGTGGGCATTATGGCTGGGATTTTATTAATCGGATTCCTGGTATTCCTGCCGTTGGGCTGGATATAAAAAGCGGTAGTTGATAAAAATTTATTTCATAAAATGAATAGCAACATGTTTGAGGATATAAGAAGCAGGAAAGTTCTGCGTGTTGCCCATTGAGTCTTCAACCAGAATGCGAAACCTGATCAGTATCTTGTCATTAATCGTTTTGTGTTGTTTTAAATCAATCAGTCGCTGAACATGCTGAGGAAATTAACCGCATTAATAATTCCTCCCTCGATTTTAACATCACCCTTTGCGAGCGCGACGGCCGGATTGGACAGCTTTGCCGCGATCTCTTTCCATGTGTTTGAATCAACCGTTATGGTTATGTCGCCTTTTTGCGTAAAAAGGGGTTCAATCACAGCGACTCCGCGGCGGACATGCACCGTATAAGCTTCTTTTGTATCCGGGAAGTAAAAGCTGGCCACCTTGTCGATATCGGCGCTCTTCTCCGGATTTAATTTTACGCTCATACCGTTAAAGATTGCCGCAAGCGGAATTCTGTGCGCAAGATCTTTGTCGATATTAGCCCGTGTGAGCTTAAGCTTTCCCTCAGTCTCATTGGCCTGTGACAGATAATAATTCCTGGCATTGGCATTTCCCTGCAAAAGTCCGAGTTTGCGAAGGGATGAAGCCTTCAGATCGAGGGCCTCACGCATATCCGGCTCAAGAACAAGGAGCATGTCGGTGAGCTCAAGAACCCACTGGTGGTCACCTACCGCGCCCGCTTTTCTCGCGTGCTCAAGGAGAGTCTTTTTTCCGCCTGCAAGTCCTGCGAATCGCTCAGCGCGCTCTTTTAACGGGAGAGGATTTAAATCGGTTGAATTGCCCCCGAACCACCCGAGATATCCGTTATGGATATTTCTAACCGACCAGGCAACTGTCCCGTAATATTCGCGCAGATATGGTTTATCCGCAAGATGCTTTGGAAGTTTAACAGTTTCCACAAGCTCATCAGGGGTAAGCCCTTTGTTGATGCCCCGTATCGTCTGATCGTGGACAAACTGTATCGCATCCCTGTAGTTTGTGAGTGTATCGTAGATTTTACCTGCACCGGATATCGGGCGTGAATGACAGGGTACGAGAAATTCAGCGTTAAGAGACCGCATCTTGTCGAGGCTACGCACCCATGCAAGCACATCCCGGTACCTGGTTCCCCTTATTGTATAAAGATTCGGAAAGGACTTATAAAAATTGTCGGCTGCAATGAGTACCTTTTTATCCGGTATCCAGACCACAATCTGATCATCGGTTTCACCCGGAGCATGTATGAGTTCAAGGTTGATGCCGGCGATGCTTACCTTAAGAAGATCACCTGAAAAAGTCCTGTTTGGCCTGATATATGACATGGTTGTTTTGTCATTAAATTTAAGAAACGGGCCGATCCCGCAGTTTTCCAGTTCCCCGTTTTTTAAAAAAGTCCCGAACATGCGCATTGCACGCTTATATGTAACTTCCTGCGTAACCGTGGTAACCCGGTCGAGTTCTTCCAGGGTCTTTTCATGGGAATAGACATCTACTTTTTTATTACCAGTAAAAACAGAAGCGCCGAAAACATGATCGGCATGATTGTGCGTGTAGATAAGCGCCTTAAGCGGTTTTGAAGTTATTTTATCAAAAGCCTTTTTTACGGGTATAGCAGCCTCAACGCTTTCCATGACATCAACCACTATAATTCCGTCTTTACCTTCAATAAGTATTGAGTTGGCGAGCCCATATCCGATTGCGGCATAGACACCATCTGTTACTTTAATAATATCCTGCCTGAATTCTTTTGTGTGCTCGGCGAGCTCTTTGTTATTAACTCCGGCATCGGTAACCGGTTTTTCTCTTGAACAACCCGCTACAATCAATATGCAGACGCAGATTGACACAGATATCAAAAATATCGTTGCCGTTTTTGGTCTCGTCCTTCTCATTGAAAAATCTCCCTGATTGTTTTTCTGTTAAACTTGTATCCGGCACAAACGCGGGGTACTTTGAAGCAGGAAATTTGCCGAAGCAGACATTACGGAATCTGTATTAATCTTCCTATGGAAAGATCGTGAAGAGGGATAAGGATGTCGGCAATGCTTTTTATTTTCTGGGCCGAATCATAGGCTTTTATGGCATCCATATGAACGCCTGGGCAAATTGCCGCGCCTTTTTCCGGAAAGTTCTTTT
>JAHJRK010000514.1 GCA_018830925.1 Pseudomonadota bacterium | reverse complement strand
CCGGCATCTCTTGAAACCTTACGCTCGTGCAGGCTCGAGCCAAGTGTGGCCGGCGCTTTGCCGGGAAGCATATACCAGTTTGAGAGGACAGGCTATTTCTGTGTTGACAGGGAATCTTCAGCGGGTGCCATCGTATTTAACCGGACAGTTACTCTTCGCGATTCGTGGGCTAAAATCGAAAAGAATATGTGACAGGATTGACAGGATTGACAGGATGATTTTTCAGGCCGCTCCGGAAGAGCGGCCTGAAACACGCATTCACTTTCCGGAGTCTTCTATCCGCCTTACGCCCTCAAGTCTTTTTCGCTCTCACGCCTAACGGCTTTTCACGGCTTCAGCCGGGCAGGCAAAATCCTGTCTATCCTGTTAATCCTGTCTAAAAAACAATTCCAGCATAACCGACAAAGCTGTTACCGGGGCTTATGTCATAACTCGTGATATAAGTTACCAGTTCGGCGCGGGAGGCTCCCAGCTCCTTTGCCGCGCTGATCGCGGTTGCCGCGGCTCCTGCGCAGCAGGCATTATCATTTGAAAGCGCCTCTTTTATTACTTTTCCGGGATTCATTTCAAGCATCGCATCTATGACTTTTTTGTCGTTTTCATCCTTAACCCACTTTACGGCCTTAGCCCCGGTTCCGTGAGAAACGAATCCGTAGTTTACACCGTAATGGGTTAAGTCTGTCGAACCCAGAACCATGACTTTGAGCCCGAGATCCTTTGCGATTTTTACCGCGTCTATTCGTATGTTTAAAGACTCTTCAACGGGAGGAACTCCCATCGGGACAATTTTAACGTCTTTGAAGAAGTATTTTATGAAGGGAAGCTGAAGCTCTATCGTGTTGTCGCGGGAGAATTTTTGAGCGGTCTCGATTTCAAATGAGTGTTTTTCAGCAAGTTTTTCAGCTATTCCTCTCTCTATTTCTATCTCCCCGAACGGGGTTTCCAACGCGCCTTCTTTCATAAGAAACCGCTGAGAGCCTGCATGAAGATGCATTCCGAAAACAAGCAAAACATCAGGAGTGCCTGATTCAGAAAGTATCTTTATGACATTGCATGCTATCTTCCCCGAATAGTACCAACCTGCATGAGGGACAATGCCTCCCACCGGCTTTAAGCCGGTTGTTTTAGCATCTTTTATAAATTCCTTAATTTCCCTTTCACATTCGGATGCGCTATCCGGATACCAGCTTCCGGCAAACATGGCTTTTCTTGCTTTCATGTTATCCTCCCATTGCCCCGGATTACTTTTTCTAGTAGTTCCTATTGTAACATTTGGCTAACCGTTTCAGTAATAATTGCCGGAATTCCAGCTCAGGCATATCAGGGAATCTGCTGCGCAGGCCATGTATGAAGAGTTGTTTCGAGAACTCAGATAGTTCAAATGCTTTCATCAAGCGTTGTTCAGGGGTCATTTTCCGCAAAGTTTGAATGTATATTTTATGGTTAGGGCGCGGTTTAATATCTTTCACAGGGTGGTTTGCCTCAATAATGCATATTTCGATGATTATACAAAACAGGCTGAAATTATAGTGGAATTATAATTTAGTACTTGATATTATTTAATCCATATTAATGCTCTTGTCAATATTTACAATCCCGAAATAAAACAAAGCAAAACAGGCATATATGTCCACCAAGCGATTTAAATTATGATTGATATTCATTTCAGAACCTTATATATGATGGTCCATCGATATTTCAGAGTCTGCCGCAGTGTCATGTAAACTGTTCAGGCAGACATAATAAGAAGTGCTACGATTTTTCACGAATCCTGAACTTGTAATCTTTTTGTATATCATTCAATTTGTTGTGATATATAGATCTGTAGAATAACTTGTTCACGGCGGCTACGCCGCCGTGAATTTGCGGTGCTGACTACGTCCAGTATCTTGTCCCCGTGAACATCATAATCAAGCTGCGCTTGCTTGCGCTGCCCACGGCGCAGGTCAGCACCGCGATTGGGGCTTAAAATCCAGATATTATATAGGTGGATTCAAATGAGTGAAAACGATTCGTCCTCTCCTGTAGAATCTGAACACTCTCCAAAAGCAAATAGGGAGGAGGTATGTGAAACTGACGTAAAGAAATCTCTCATAGAAGCACAAAAATTCATGAAGGAGATAATAATCAGGGACCCATTTAAGGAAATACGTGATAGAATGAGGACCCTCTATGGAGAACCACTCAAAGAAATCCAAGATAGAATGAGGACCCTCTATGGAGAACCACTCAAAGAAATCCAAGATAGAATGAGGACCCTCTATGGAGAACCACTCAAAGAAATCCAAGATAGAATGAGGACT
>JAHJRK010000513.1 GCA_018830925.1 Pseudomonadota bacterium | reverse complement strand
GTCATATACTTTTTCAGGGTTAAGTTTTGCCTCTGCCGGAAAAATGTGATCATTGAGCCATGCCATCAAGGGGAGATCATCTGCAAGACCCCGGAATATTGTCATGGAAGCGTGGGTGTGAGTGTTCACAAGGCCGGGCATTATTATTCCGCCCCTTGCATCGATTCTCTTTGAGGCCTTGCAGGCTGAAAACTCACCCGCTTTTCCGACCGCGACAATATTTTCTCCTTTTACCGCCACGGCGCCGTTTTGGATTACGGAATCCATACCGTCCATCGTGATGACTGTTCCGTTAATTATCAGAAGATCCGCAGAAAAATTATTCATCGATTTTATCTATGACCTTTCTCATGATTGCTTCGATTTTCGGGGTCGCTTTTCCTGCTGTATCAATTATCTCGTTGATTGCTGAAGGAGAAGGATTGTCGGGATTGTGGATATTGGTTATGACTGAAAGACCGAGAATCTTCATTCCTGCATGAACGCCGGCAATTACTTCCTGAACGGTTGAAAAACCTACTGCATCGGCTCCAATTGTTTTTAAAAACCGGACTTCGGCGGGGGTTTCAAGAGAAGGTCCCATTAGTCCCGCATAAACCCCCTTTTGAAGAAGGATTCCTTCTTCTTTTCCGGCGTTGACGGCTGATTCGGCAAGTTTATAATCGTATGGAGCGGTCATATCCGGAAACCTGACACCCCAGCTGTCATCATTCGGACCAGCAAGAGGGTTATGTCCGGTCAGGTTTATATGGTCAATGATAACCATGATATCTCCGGGAGAAAATGCCGGATTAAGTCCGCCCGCGGCATTCGTTAAAATCAATATCTTTACACCGAGCGCCTGCATTACTCTTATAGGGAATGTGACTTCAAGCGGTGAATATCCTTCATAGAGGTGAAAACGTCCCTGCATGGCCATAATATTATGTTCTTGAAAACTTCCAATAAGGAGCCTGCCGGGATGGCTTTTGACTGTTGATACCGGAAAATTCGGGATATCCTTGTATTCGCACGAAAATGAAATCTTAATTGATTGCAGGCTTTCACCAAGACCAGTTCCCGTAAGAATCCCTATTGCAGGAGAGTGACCGATTTGCTTTTTAATGAAGGAAGCCGTCTCTTGGACTCTTTCTTTTGATATCTTTAAATTATTCATTATTATGTTCCTGTTTGATCCGAAAAACGAATCAATATGCAGCTGTTATTAATCAATGACAAGTTAAACAAAGGATGGAATTAACTATTCCAATCTTATTAATTAGTCAATGGTGATGAGTTAGTAAGAAATCGAAATTTCACCACGACTTTTACGGGAATATCAATTATGATATCATTGACTTTTTAATGCTGTTGTGAAATTAGAAAAAAATACGGTAACTGAACCGCAACAGCGAGCAAATTAAGAACGGATTATATTCCTTACGGTCGAAGATTCCCCGTCCGCTCTGCTGCGGGGAGCTTCAATGCCATGTAAATATATATTTCCGGGAGATTTAATATGAACAAAGATTTTCAGCATCCGGATATTACAGAAGATATGTTAACGAAAATAGATGAGATTATTTCATCAAACAGGAATAAGTCCGGCTCTTCGATAACCGTATTGAGAGAATGCCAGAATATCGTGGGTTATCTTCCGGTTGAACTTATTGATTATATAAGCAAAGAGTTGAATATTCCCTCGAGTGAACTTTTTGGCGTTGCCTCCTTTTATTCTCTCTTCTCAATGGTTCCCAAAGGCAAAAACATAATAAAAATATGCCTCGGAACAGCCTGTTATGTTAAGGGAATTAAAGAGGTGCTGGAGCGGATAAGCAATCAATACAAAATAAAAGAGAGGGAAACTACTCCCGACAAATGCTTTTCGCTTGAGACGGTCCGGTGTCTGGGCGCTTGCGGACTTGCACCTGTGCTGGTTGTCAATCAGGATATTTACGGCGCCATGAGTTCGGGCAGGGTATTGGATGTTCTTGATAAATATAAATAACGGCTTCGTAAAAAGTCATTCTGCTGTGTTGCACTTTATCCCCGCCCTGTTGAATTCTCGCTGCGCGAGACGGCAAGGCCGATTCAACAGGGTGAATCATTGCAGCGTACCAGCAAGTACGCTTCATTCCTCAAGATTCGTGCGCCTTGCATAATGAGCTTTTTACTTTGCCGTCAATCTTTACTAACGTCAAATATGGAAGCAGCTTTATAAATATGAAAATATCAGAGATTAAAGAAATACTGAAAGCGACCGTCATTACCGGCGATGATCAGCTTGATAAACAAGTTATAGCAGGAGGCAGTGCAGATCTTATGGATGATGTATTGTCCGCGATAGCAAAGAACGGCCTGCTTCTTACCGGACTTACGACGGAACAT
>JAHJRK010000512.1 GCA_018830925.1 Pseudomonadota bacterium | reverse complement strand
ATAAACATAACAGGAACATTAAACGTCCTCACCGCTGCACGGGATAAGGGTGTAAAAAGGGTGGTCTTTGCAAGCAGCGCGGCTGTTTACGGAAACAATCCGGAACTCCCCAAACGCGAAGAGATGAAACCGGAACCCGAGTCTCCATACGGCCTTGCCAAGGTTGCGTCTGAACATTATCTTGCCGTTTTTGCCAAACTATACGGACTCGAAACTGTCGGGCTGAGGTTTTTCAACGCATATGGCCCGCGCCAGGATCCGGATTCCTTATACTCGGGAGTCATCTCAAGGTTTGTTAAAGCAGTAACGGACGGCAACCCTCCGGCTGTATTCGGAGACGGAAAGCAGACCAGGGATTTTGTCTTCGTGGATGATGTTGTTCAGGCCTCTATTCTTGCGATACACTCAACAGGCATCGGAAAGGGAGATGTTTTTAACATTGGTTCCGGCTTCCAAACATCCCTGCTCGATCTGCTTGAAGTTCTTAAAGAGCTTAACGGAAAATCATTTGATATCGAATTTCATGAACCGCGCGCCGGGGATCTGAAACATTCCAGCGCCGATATATCGCTTGCGAAACAAAAACTTCTATTCTCTCCAAGGCACGATATCCGGACAGGACTCAAAAAACTCCTCGATTATATCGTTTAGTGAGAGCTTTGAATCGCAATAGCGAGCGCATTCCCGCCGAAGGTCCGCCTCGGAGGACTTGCGGCGGGGTTAGCGAGCGAATCAAAAACAGATAAAAAGTCCTTACGGTCGAAGATTCCCCGTAGCTTGCTGCGGGGAGCTTCAATAACGCGCTTTCGCCATGCCAAGATGAAAAATCAATCCGTCGAACTGGACACTTCGATTAATTACAGCCATTTCTTTTTACGGAAATACCCCAGCATGGTAACGATCATTGCAATCATCACCCCCCACACCAGCGCATATCCCCACCTCCATTTGAGCTCCGGCATGAACTCAAAATTCATGCCGTATACTCCGGCAATAAAGGTAACGGGAATAAAAATCGTGGCGATGATGGTCAGCACCTTCATAACCTCATTCATGCGGTTGCTGACGCTGGAAAGATAAATCTCCAGAAGGCCGGAAGCCAGTTCCCGATAATTTTCCAGCGTGTCTACCACCTGAATGATGTGATCATACAGATCGCGGATGTAAAACTGTGTCGTCTGCCGAATCAAACCGGTTTCACTGCGCTGCATTGCGCTGATGACTTCGCGAAGGGGCCATACCATTTTTTTAAAAAATAACAACTCTCTGCGCAATCGATGCGCTCGCGGCAGGGTTTCCTGCGCGTGATCGGTCAGCAGTTCGTCCTCCAGAACTTCGATGCGCTCCCCCAGAGCCTCCAGCACGGAAAAATAATGATCGACCACGGTATCCATCAGAGCATAGAGCAGATAATCGGGTCCCAGGCTGCGAATACGGCCCTTGCCGCTGCGCAGGCGGCTGCGTATCGGTTCAAAAATATCGGCATTGCCTTCCTGCAAGGAGATGACATAATTTTTCCCCAGGATAAAACTGATCTGCTCTCCGGCCGTGGTCTGGTCGTCGCCACTTAAGGTGAAAGCTTTCATCACGATGAAAAGACCGTCTTCCAGGTCTTCCATTTTGGGACGCTGGGCGGTATTGAGGATATCTTCCAGAAAAAGATGATGAATGCCATAACAACGGCCAAGGGATTCAATGATGTCCGGCCGGTGAAGACCGCAAACATGAATCCAGGTGGTAGATGGCAGGTCCCGGTAAGAAAGGCAGTCCTCGATCGACGCCGCCGGCTTTTCCTCAAAGCGCTCCTCGTCATAGTTGCTCACCGTCAGGACGACCATATCGGTCTTCTGCTCGCCTACGAAAATCAGGGAACCGGGTGGAAAACCCAATTTTTCTGAACGGTCACGGACGATACCAGTAGTCATTTCGAATCCTTAATACAATGTTAATAAAAGAAATTCTGGTTGAGGTACCAAGTCAAAGATCGGTGGTTGATTTGTTATTTATTGGATGTTACGAAAGCAGCGGATTGTCAAGCACAATATAACCAAGGATGACACTTATGCAACTTTCAGAGCTGATCGATTCACTCAAACAGATGGGAGCATCAATGGCTAATCCAATTCCGATTCTATTTCGTCAAATGTATCCTCGAGGCTATAAAGAAGTTTGTCAGCCTGGGCGAGCTTCCAGTCGGCTATATTCTCTTGAATAATCTTATACTGATTCCGGAGCTTCTCGCTATGCCGGAGAAGCGCCTCTCTGAGCGGCGTTCCATCATGGCGATAAAGAAGCTGATCCAACTGTCCCACCAATTCGTAGAGAGAGGGATTCCGGTTCGCGAGACTCGAATCCAGATATCCTAAATTGCGCGCCAGTTTGGGGTAAATCCCTTCCAGATCCTTTTGATAATAAGGACGTACAGTAACCGTCAGTTGCATGTATTTGCTCATGGTTGATCTCCTTATGCGTATTGACCCGTAATTTATCCGGGCTTGATTCTGTAAATTCTGGACAGTGATGGGTGTAATCATCAAACGTTATCTGAAAGTCTATACAAAATCAGTTTATTTTTTTCTTACGGAATTGACAACTTCGATTCCTTCAGAATCTGAGACCGAAAAAATTTGAATTTTCATTGGTTCGCGTAAGAGGCTCTTTGTTCCAAGCAAAACGCTGAAGCTGTCGGACCTCATATGATGGTCTATATTTTGGCGGGTTTCCCATTCCGAAATCAGATTGAAAACATTCTTGTCTTCGATATCACAGAAGATACCATAGTTCAGACATCCTTTATCCTTTCCTGACGGCTGAATCAGTGAAAGAAGCGTTTGCAAAACCTCTTTCTGCTTTTCAGGAAGCACGTCCATGATTGTTATCATTACGTTCATTTTCTTTTCCGAATCTTTTTCTTTGACCTGTTGATGTCCCGCTAATTGATCTTCAGCCTTTCGCCTTCAGTCTATCTAACTGATCTGTTTAGTCATTTTTTCTTCCCACGACAAGCAGCACGATGCCGCCCACGAGCGCAATAGCTCCAACAATCGGCGGCAACGGAAGCGTTCTTGTTTTTTCCGCCGTCATTTGCAGTGGACCGAGATTGACGACCTTTTCTCTGGTCGTGTAAGTGATCCCTTGATACCCAAAAGCCACGATCCCTATAACAATAAGTATGATGGCAATAAGTGTGGTTGTTTTCATTTGGCCCTGCCTTTATATTTTCAATTTGGTTTATGATATTCTGCTGACTACGTGACTCTCCGACCCTGAATGATATTGACCAGGACCATGATAACGGCGATCACCAGCAGGATGTGAATGAACCCTCCTATAGTGTAACTGCTCACCAATCCCAACAGCCACAAGATTATCAGTATTACAGCAATCGTCCACAACATTTGATTCTCCTTTCAATTTGCTTTTAAGGGTTAGCCGATATTCTGAGCCCCGGCCGGCTGTCTTGTAGAAAATGATGATTTCAAAAAAACCCCTTCTACTCGCCCACAACTTTCTTGATCTGGCCGATCTTTTCCTGAATTTTTCCGGCTAAATTTTCGACTTTGCCTTCGGCTTCCAAGTCGCGATTCCCGACCATTTTCCCGACGGCATCCTTGATATTCCCTTTCACTTGGTGCATCTTGCCTTCCGCGTTGTCTTTTGTGCTTGATTTCATGGTATTCCTGTTTAATTTTGATTTGAGCTAATTTTTGCTTTAATTAATGATGCGCATAAAATAGATTTGCTTCAGCCGGTTCATTTCACGATAAGGCTGTTTTTAACAGATTTAACACCCTTCACTGAGTTCGCTATTTCAACAGCCCTGGCAGAGGCCTGTGCAGAATTCACGAAGCCGCTCAACTGCACGACTCCCTTGAAAGATTCGACATTGATCTGGAGCACCTTTAGCATCGGATCATTAAATATTTCTGCCTTAACCTTGGAGGTAAGGACTGAATCATCGATATACTCCCCGGTGCTTTCCCGATTTACAGTCCCCGCACAGCCGGCAATGAACACAACCAAAACAAGTCCAATAAAACAATTCCTGATAAAATTTGCTTTTTTCATAATTTCTCTTTTCTTTGTTATAATTTTTTTTCAGTTACCGGAATACTTTTTCCGGTCGATTCATTTATTCACTGCTCTTTATAAATGCATTCTTTGTGCCATGTTTCTAACACTCAGCGTCATGTCACCCATCCTTTTGATTTATATAAATAATAAAATTATAAAGTGTTTTCAGGACTGTCATTACCTGCCATATAAAAAGGGTCGTATTTAAATGATGGTCATATATGACCCTTTTTTCCGATTTTCTTTGGTTTTATGGGTGGCAAAAGATAGGGGCAGATTGAAAGTTATAGATGAACCGGCAAAACACGTTCGGCCTGTCGTCTTCCGCAAGGAT
The DNA here is from genome assembly GCA_018830925.1 of Pseudomonadota bacterium. Taxonomy (GTDB): domain Bacteria; phylum Desulfobacterota; class Desulfobacteria; order Desulfobacterales; family RPRI01; genus RPRI01. The sequence goes on along the minus strand of JAHJRK010000512.1, from coordinate 5,684 downwards.
TGATCTCTGAAGGAATGCCGCGTCTATGGTTGTCCGCTTGACGGTAAGGCGGCATGGGAAAAGGGGATGACATAGTAGCCCGGTGACACTCTGTACGACCCCAGGACTTCTGCAAGAACCGGCTCCAATTCGAAAGACGAATCCACCATCAGTTCAATATTCATATCCACGCTGTTCCCATTTATATTTCCGTTTATTCTAGAGTATACCCCTCTCCCTTCGAGAGTCAGGGATTTTACAGTGATCGTTTTTTTTATCGTTAGAGCCCCCCTGACGCTCTGGAATAAGTCCAGGGGCAGAAAATCAACGCCGGAAAAGGCACCCTCAAACCTCGCCTCCCGGATGGAAAATCTTGCTTCCCCGGTATCATCCATCAGGTGAAGATCAAAGCCGAGGTTCCCGTTCCCCCGGACCCCGAACCGCTCAAGGGCCGGTATGCCGTTGATGTTAATGCCGTCTCCATTAACGTTTATGGTCCTGCCGCCTCCCGTGCCTTGGCCTCTGAGGTCAATGACCCCGTAAACCCTGCCGCCACTTACGCCGCCGCTAAAGTCCAATTGGGGCTTAAATTTAAGTAGTGAAAGGAAATCGATCCCAGCATGGAGATCGCTGACGATAACGATGGGGAAGTCTTTTTCGGTTGAAACGTGAATCTGCCCGACGCTGAAATTGTAGAGCAGCCCCTTGCTGAAACCCATGATACGGAGCTTAATTCCCTGTCTCCCCAGGGCAGCTTCCATGTGACTAATAATCAATGCCTCTGGAACAACCACCAACCACAGACCTATAAATACAAGGAGGATCGCTATAATGGCAATGACGGCTTTTTTCATCAGAGACCGGCGGCGGGACTGGTGAACAGTGAGACAGTGATGGTTACGTCCAGGAGATCCGGTTTTTCAAATGATTTTCTGAGGGCTACTTTTTGAATGGATAAAAGCAGGGGGGCGTTCTCCAGTTTATAGAATATATTGACCAGTTCATTCAGGTCGACCTTCTCCATCTGAACTTCAGCGGCCTCCTCATTAAGCTGATCCTTGATCTCCCTGCCCCCGATCCCCTTGATGGATTTCATCTTTCCTTTGACGCCCAGCGACAGGAACGCATCGTCCAGAGCCTGGGCGATGCCGCTTGTCTTTGTCAGAAAACTCTTTTGTTCGATACTGCCGACCTGCTCTTTCAGTGATCTGTACTCGGCACTGAGAATGGAAAACTCAGCGAACTTGGCCTTGAGCTGAAAGAGTTCGCTGCTCGATGCCCTCTCCCAGATAAGGGCCGGGATAATGAGGACATAGAGGCCTAAAAGGGCTGACAGGAGGAGTACCTGATTGCGGGACATCCTGCCGCTTAAGGAATTCTTTATTTTCGAAAAGGCCTTCTTTATTTTCATCGGTATCTTCCCTTGGCTACCACAGTAAAATAAATTTTTCCGTTTGCTGCCGGTTTCGCCTCTGAAACGGACACATCCGACAGGTATTCGGATAGTCTTACCTTAGCCTGATCGACAGCGTTCATCGAGACCGCTTCAGCCTTCAATTTGATGAGGCCTTTTTCAAGGTCAATCTCATTGAACGTCACGTCATCGGACTTTTTCTCTGATAGATCCATGAGAAATTGAAGAGGCTTTACACCCAGCAACAGATCGCCATTTTTTTTAATCTCTTTGATATGAGACTTCAGTTGATACAGCTCATCGGCTATCTTTTTTTCACCGGGAAAAAGGCCTGTGTAGTCGCCTCTCATCTCGCGCTTGATGACCGACACCTCCCGCCCTGTCGTGATCGTCCTGAAGAGGAGGTCTGCATGGATCACCAGGGCCAGCAATATCCCGATGATGGCGGTTATTTTCAAACGTCTCCACATTTTTTCCGTATCCCTTGTATAGACAAAGGGACCGGTCCTAAGGTTGAGGGTATGAGCGGAAAGCTCATCCTTTGCAGCGTCAATCCGATCCGCTGCCTCCAATTTTTCCGGGTTCAGGAGCCGCCCGATGATGTCTTCCTTTCCCGCTCCGACAATGGTCCGAAGGTCCAGGGATGTGACTATCCTCGGGTCCATGTCGCGGCGGGCAAGTTTCGTCAGCAAATTGTCGAGAGTCTTTCTTTCGACGTATGCGACGAGGATTTCGGCGCTCTCCTTATTCCGTTCAAGGACTATGGCATCAAAGACCACACTCGCCGAACCGCCGGTGATCATGTTGTCAAGCTCGAAAGGGATGACTTTCTGCAATTTTTCCCTGTCGGTAAAGGGGAGATTCAGTATTCTGAAGTTCAATACCTCTGTAGGGATACTCAAATAGAATTCCCCGATATCGGCCATTTCGGGATTAGATGCGTATTCCAGAGTTTTTTCAAACCGGTATTTTTCTCCATCGCTTGTAAACAGGTAAATTAAAACATCCCCGGCCTCCTGTCCCTCTTCTCCCTGGGACAGGAATCCCGGCAGGCTGCCGGCACTCCGGGGGTTGATATCAATGAATCCGATTTTTTTCATTGTTTCCTAAGTCTCCTGCCAGTATTCGATAAGTAAGCCGCCATCTTTTACAACTATAACACACTCAATGATCCTTTTGATCCGGTCCTCTTCAGCCACAGAGGTGATGCGAAAGGTTGAAGCCTTCACAGTAATCTTGTTCATCAGGGATTGCCCCAGAGGTCCTTCAAAACCGGTAACCTTAACAATGTCACTGACCCTGTTAAACGGCTCAAGGTCTCTGTATTTTATCACCCTCTCAGCCAGGGCCTCAGTTATGTTATCATCGAGAGACATGATGACGGCCCGGGAGGCGGTGTTGATGTTGATGAGATTACTGTATACCTGTTCGATTCCGTAGACCGTCACCAAAGGTGATAGCTTATCGTAGGCCTGGGAATCGATCCCCTTGACGAGCAGAAGTTCGTCCGTGCTATCCAGATAGTCGTTCTTCGCCCCCTCCTCTGAATCTCTCCTTCGCGGTTCGAGATCCCGGTCTATCCGGTCGGCGACCCTGTAAGCAATGTTTTCATCGAGGTTCAGATTTTTCAACAGCCTTATAAAGGAATCGAAGGCTGTTTCGTTCGTCGTCCCGTTGGGCCAGATGAGAGAGTTTAGGTTTAATTTTGCATTTTCGTCCACCACTCTGATAACAACCTTTCCGGAGAACCCCTTGAGGATGTTTTCCACCGGCATTTCAACACTGCCCGGATAGGTGTAAGAATGGCGGTTTTGATTTTCCGATATTATCTTTGTCGCCAGGGAGATTCCCGATTTAGCGACTAAAGAAAGCTTCTGGGCCTCTCTCCAGTTATAGAGACCGGCGTTTGTAGTATAGACACTATAAACGAACTCGACCACCACGGCCGTTATCATCGCCAGTATCATCAGGGTAAGAACCAACGCCATTCCCTTTTCCGAACCCATCATATCTTTCTCCCGATCCGTGGTATTGCGATTTCGGAAACGGAAAAGGGCATCCCGGAATAACCACCTTTCTCCTTGTCCCTTATGAACATCGCAAGAGTGATCCTCACCTCTTCGGGGGTGCTCTTTGCTAAACGGCTGTCCCATGTCTTTACCCACCTGTCATTGAGTTTAACCTCCAGGGTAAAAGACGCGACGTCTTCCAGAAGGTCCATTCCTTTGTCTTCGGAGACCTGCGTGAAGGCCGTGATCATACTTTTTCTGATGATTAATTTCCCGTCCCTTTCTTCCACGGCATACCTGATCTTCGACAGCCCTTTAATCAAAGGGGATAACGACGTCATAATTATCCGGGAGGTCTGCCTTCCATAATAATCCCGGTCATCAATTTTAAAGACCGTATAGAGCTTCTCATCTGAATAGACTGCGGATTCAATCTCCCTTTTCAGTGTGTCCAGGAAAAAACGGGCCTCCTGAAGCTTCAGGAGCGATTCGTCTGCCATATTCATCGCCCTGAGGGAGAGAAAGAATGTACTGTAAAGCGCCACCAGCACAAGGGAAAAAATTCCGACCGCAATCAGAACCTCTAAGAGGGTAAATCCTGTCCCTGAACACAGAAAAGCCTCTTTCTTTGACCCTCCCGTCCCGGCGCACAGGCGGATTTTATTGACTCTTGCGCATGAGTTCGGACAGGCCCATGATTTCCTTCTCTTTAGTGACAACGACCCGTATCTCCTTCATCCCCGGAAAAGCGGAATCCTCGATAAATGTTTCATAAGAAACGTCAACATTCGGTTCGGGAAAATTACCCCGGCTGACCTTCGGGTTTCTTTCCATTTCATAAATCTTTTCTTTGGCGAGGTTCGTGAGCGTTGTGACGGTTACCTGCCGTTCGGCTATCCCCAAGTGATAATTCAGGGTGTAAATGAGGGTCATCAGGAGTCCCCCGACAATAGCAAGACTGATCATCACCTCAAAAAGGGTAAAACCGTTTCTATTCATGTTACCCTCTCTCCATCTCTTCCGCCGCCATTTAACTGCTCATCGCTCAATACCCTGACCCTTCCGCTCAGTGAATTAAAAGTTAAGGCCGTTTCAGACTTCCCGCTCTTCAGATAGACGGTAAAACTCTCCGAGGCGCCGGTGGGACCGAAAAAAATAATGACCTCCCCGTCCGAGACGGCGCCTCCGGACTGCAGATGGAGCGCGGAGAGATTGGTGAGATTTTCTGTTTTTTCTCCTTCCGGCCCATTGTAACTCAAGGTCTTCTGTCCGAAATTGACCTTTATCGTATAGGTTTCTTTTGTCGCCAGGGCGCTGTCGTTTATGTATCTCAGTATGGAGGCGACTTTTCTTGCTTCGGATTTCAGTTTTCCCTCATCCATGACTGTGAAATAGGGAAAGGAAAAAGTCAGCATAAGGGAAACAATAAAGATCACGGCAATCAGCTCTAAGAGGGTAAACCCATTATTGCAGATCCCAATTTTTGATATCCGCATCTTTGCCCTCTCCGCCTTCTTTTCCGTCATTACCGTAGCTTATGATATCGAAATCTCCGTTCAGCCCCGGCGATACATAGATATAGGGGTTCCCCCATGGGTCGGGGGATATCTTTTTCTCTTCCCAATAACCACCCTCTTTATACTTCTGCGGTATCCGGCCCGTGGCCGGTTTTTCAATAAGGGCTTCAAGCCCCTGCTGGGTGTCCGGGTAAAAGCCGTTGTCCATCTTGAAGAGTTTCAGGGCGGTCTCGAAGTTTCTGATCTGAATCTTGGCCCCTGTCACCCTCGCGTCATCGGTTCTGCCGATAATTCTCGGCGCGACAATGGCGACCAAAAGGCTCAGAATAAAAACCACGATCATGATCTCAAGGAGAGTAAAGCCCCTGTCGAAGTTCTGTCCGGCGATCTTATTAAATACGGGTTTTTTCTTCATGTGCTGTTCACTTTATTATTTGTAACTATTCAGGCACAAAGAGACAAAGGCACATAGGCACAAAGTTGTAGGAATACGATCGGAATGCAGAACACAACCTGTCCAAATACCGCTTTGTAAACATCTTATAGGAACTTAAGCAAATCATTCTCTTCATATCTCTCGACTTTGTGCCTTTGGTGCTCTGTGCCTTTGTGCCTACCTGAGTAGTTACCATTATTTGACCAACTGGTTCAACTGAAAGATGGGTAATAATACCGCAAGGACGATAAAACAGACCACGAAACCCATAATGAGAATCATGACAGGCTCAAAGAGGGAAACGGTGTCGGCCATCTTCCTGTTGAATT
>JAHJRK010000078.1 GCA_018830925.1 Pseudomonadota bacterium | reverse complement strand
CCGATCTCCTCTTTATGGTTGTATAGCATGGTGGCATTGGTTTTAAGACCCATTTCATGAGCGGTTCTCATTATCTGAAGCCACCTGTTGCCTGAAATTTTTGCCGGCGCTATGATATTTCTGATATGGGGAGAAAATATTTCGGCTCCTCCGCCGGGCATTGCTCCTATTCCGGCATCAATCAGCCTTTTTAGAGTTTCATTTACGGAGATTTTGCTCTTTTTTGCAAAGTAATCAATCTCAACTGCAGTAAAGGCAACCACAAAAAGATCGGGTTTGATTTTTTTTATCCGTCTTATCATTTTTTCGAAATATTCGATTTTGAGCTCGGGGTGAAGCCCTCCGACAATATGAACCTCATCGATTCCGGATAAAACCGCTTTTTGTACACGCTCTGTTATTTCATCAAGGGAAAGAAGAAAGGCGTCTTTGTCTTTTGCATCACGGGAAAACGCACACAGGGGGCAGCGAAGTTCACATATATTTGTAAAATTGAGATTCATATTTACGCCATAGTATGCTGTGTTACCATGCAACTTTGTTCTTATAAAATTACTTATTTTACCGAGATCAAGAATATCGTCTGTTGACAGCATATATCCTGCGTCCGCTTTTGATACGGGTATTTGCTCAAAGACCTTTACGGCAATTTTCTTTAGTTTATTATTTGTTATTGTATCCGGTAGGTTCAAGAAACTCATTGGTGAATCCGTAAAAAAAGAATTATTATGCCAGTATTTCCTTTGTTGATCCGGAGGAATTTCCCCAGCTTTCAAAAAGGGTGTTTTTTTTTCCAAGGAGGTTAAGGACCTTCCCCGTTATGAAATCAACCATATCGTCAGTTGATTTGGGAAGCGTGTAAAAGCTGATTACAGGCGGCAGAATTATGGCGCCGGCGAGAGCGATCTTATGCATGTTCTCTATATGTATTAAGCTCAAAGGTGTTTCTCTGGGTACAATAATTAATTTTCTTTTTTCCTTGATCGAAACATCGCATGCCCTTGTAATAAGAGAATCCGCATAGCCGTGAGCTATTCCTGAAAGCGTTTTCATGGAACAGGGAATCACAACCATGGCTTCAAAAAGTGTTGAGCCGCTGGCAAGAGGAGAAAAAAAATCTTTATCGTCAAACTCTTTTAATAAACCGGTGTTTGCAGTTTTCCCGCGGCTTGCAATAAGATCGGTCAGGGGGAAAGAGCCTTTTTTCTTGTAAGAGAGCTCATGTTCAATGATCTGCCATGAAGCATTCGAGACAACAGCATAAACCTCTTCGCTGTTGTTCAGAAGCTCTTCAATCAGGCGTATCCCCATAATCGGACCGCTTGCCCCTGTAATCGCGACTGCTATCATATATTCTGCTCCGGACAATTATGTTATAAAAGATTGAATACCAATAAGCTGTTAAAAAGGATTCAAGAATCACCGAAAAAAAACATCCATCAGGGTTCCTGCAAGGAGAAAAGGGGAGACGTACATATTTGCCCTGAAGAATTTTCTTAAAGTGGATCCAATATTCCTGCTCCATGCAATTTTCTGCTGGTAGATAAAGATGAAGGCAACGCACGAAATAGCTGCCCAGTAGGGCATGCTTTTTCCTGTGATTATGCCTGCCGTAATCATTGCCGCTAAGGATAAAACATAACAAATTACGGAGGTGGCAAGAGCCTTTTTCTCTCCGTATGCTGAGGGAAACGAATAGAGTCCTTCGTTTTTATCAAATTCCACGTCCTGAATAGCATAAACAATGTCGAGGCCGGCGATCCACAGCAGGATAGCGCCTCCAAGAACAAAGGGAACAATAGAAAATTCACCGCTTACCGCAAGGTAGCCTCCTATAGGTGCGGCAGATTCAACAAATCCCAGATAAAAATGCGAAGACGAAGAAAACCGCTTGAAAAATGAATATGTAAGCAACAGGAAAACAGCCGCAAATGAGAGATAAAAACAGAGGCTGTTGAGCAGAAAGGATGATCCGATAAGCGCCAGAGAAGAGACTATTCCGATTATCCACACTTCAGCCTGCTTTACTTCTCCTCTCGGAACGAGCCTGTCCCTGGTGCGCGGATTCTTTGCGTCTATTTTTGCGTCTATTACCCTGTTAAAGGACATGCCTGCCGTTCGTGCGGCAACTAAGGCTATGGTAACTAAAATCCATGTTGAAATATTCTTTCCGTTTGCAAACAGGACTCCAAGATATGCAAACGGAAGGGCAAAGATCGTTTGCTCGATCATTATAAGGTTTGAAAATTTTTTAAAATCCATATTCCTTCCAGCGCTTTGCAACTTTATCTTTAATTTCCTGCGACATGACTATTTCATCCGGCCAGTCTCTTCCCATGCCTTCTTCGCGGGTTTTTCTTGTGGCGTCTATGCCCATTTTCCCGCCGAAATTGGGATACGGGGCCGAATGGTCTAGGGCATCAAGTGGCCCTTCCGACATGAGCAGGTCTCTTTTGGGATCGACATTGTTAAGAAGTTTCCACACGACTGTGCCCGAATCCCGGAGATTGATATCCTTATCAAATATCGCTATGAATTTTGTTGATGCCATCTGCCCGAGACCCCAAAGCGCATTTATGACTTTTTTAGCCTGGCCGGGATATCTCTTGTCTATCGATATAAGCGCGCAGTTATGAAACACTCCTTCGATAGGCAGCTCCATATCAACTATTTCAGGTATAAGAAATTTCAGCATGGGAAGAAAGATTCTTTCTGTTGCCTTTGCCATGTAACAGTCTTCCATTGGAGGTTTACCGACGACCGTTGCAGGATATATTGCGTCATTCCTGCAGGTTAATGCTGTTACATGAAATACCGGATATATGTCGGCTGCCGAGTAGAACCCGGTATGGTCCCCGAAAGGGCCTTCTGTCCGCTCTTCCTCCGGGTCGACATAGCCTTCTAATATGAAATCCGATTCTGCCGGCACAAAAAGATCGACCGTTCTTGCCTTTACAATCTCAACCGGACGTGATTCGAGAAAGCCTGCAAAAATAAATTCATCTATATCGGGCGGCAGCGGGGCGCTCGCGGCATAAGTTACGGCCGGTGATCCTCCCAGGGCAACGGCTACATCCATTCGCCGGCCGCGATTTTTATATTTATCGAAATGGCGGGTCCCGTCTTTGTTGTACTGCCAGTGCATGCCGGTCGACAGATTGTCATATTTCTGCATGCGGTACATGCCGGCATTCTGAATCCCCGTATCGGGATCTTTTGTTATTACAATCGGGAGCGTAATAAAGGGGCCTCCGTCAAGCGGCCAGCATTTTAATACGGGAAGTCTGTCGAGAATGGGGCCGTCCGTATAAATCCTTTCCTGGCAGGCGGCGGTTTTTACCTTTTTGGGGATAAGTCCGGCAATTTCCTTCAGAGTAAACAGCATCCTGATCTTATCAAGGAATCCTTCAGGAGGACGCATCTTTATGTTCGACTCAAGCCGGAGGGCTATTTCGTCAAAAGATTTGCAGGAGAGCGCAAGCTGCATCCGTTTATAGCTTCCGAAGGCATTGATAAGTAGAGGATATGAAAATCCTTTAACTCTTTCAAAAAGCAGGGCAGGGCCGCATGATTTTGAAACCCGGTCTGCTATTTCGGTAATTTCAAGTTCATGTTCAACCTCGGCGCTGACCCTGTGCAATTCGCCTGAAGCTTCAAGTTCTTTGATAAATTGCTGTAAATTTTTATATGGCATAAAATGATTACTTTATAAAATTTTCTTTTAAAAACGAGTAAATATAATAAAATAGGGGTAGGGTGTCAAGGGAAAGAACCTTTACAGTTTATTTCATCGGGTTATCATGGTATATTCATGCAGTATGATTCGAGGGTTCAAGGATTCCGGGGTTCAAGTGACAAGAAACCAGGAACCGAAAACCATGAACTATGGACTAATCAGTGTCCATCCGTCAACTGTATTTGAACACATACATGTTTCCAATTCGGAAATCGGCGATTTTGGGCAAGCTCAAGGAAATCAAGGGATTGTGCGGAGACATACGTATAGTATGTCGCACAAGAAATTCCGCAGATTGACACAGAGATCGCCCCAAAGGGCCATTTCCGGATTGAAACTAAGGAGGCATTATGAAATTCGAAGCTAACCTGAAAGAAACCGTTGTTCTTGATCCTAAAAATAAAACCACCAGAGCGATTCCAAGTGAGATTAGAAAAGATCCTCTTACAGGCAGAACATCGAGAATCTGCCATTTCATGAAACTGAAATGGGAAAAACCGGATTTTGAGAAGATGACCGCCGGTACTGAAAAAACATGCCCTTTCTGCCCTGATAAGGTTTTAAGCATTACTCCTTATTTTGCGGAGGATCTGATACCGGAAGGGCGCCTCATATCCGGAGATATGGTTCTTTTCCCCAATATAGCTCCCTATGACAGTCTTGGCGCCGTGGCGACATTCGGGAGCAGGCATTACATTCCGATGACGGAGATAACTCCTGAGCTCATTGTAAAAGGATTCCTGCTGGCATTTGATTTTTTCAAAAGAGTTGAAAGTTTAAAGCATCCTGAGTCTGTATATCATATTATCAACTGGAACTACATGCCGGCTTCCGGAAGCTCTCTTATTCATCCACATCTCCAGGTATTTTCCACTTCTTCGGCGCCGAATCTGATGAGGCAGGAGCTTGAAGCTGCAAAAAAATATTATGAGGCAAACGGAACAAACTTCTGGGATGACCTTGTAAAGAGCGAAGAATCGGAAAATAAACGGTTTCTGGGAAGAACAGGGAGAACGTCGTGGCTTAGCTCCTATGCTCCGATAGGTGTTGCCGGAGACGTTTTAGCAGTGGTTGATGGTGTTAACAGCACCCTTGGCCTTACGAAAAAAGATCTTTCAGATATAGCCCTGGGTCTGACAAAGGCTATGACTGCTTATGACAGGTTGGGTATTTACAGCTTTAATATGAATTTTTTTACAGGAGCAGCGGGTGATGATTTTACCCGTTTTCATATTCTCTTTTCTCCGAGGACTTTTTTTAACCAGGCTCTGGGAACGCCCGATGTGGGTGCTCTTCGGAACCTTTTCAATGAAACGCTCTGCATGGCCTTCCCGGAGGATATAAGAGATATGCTGGCGCCCGATTTTAAACCATGACGGCTTCGCTGAGGTGCTTTTTAATCAGGGTGGCTGATTCCGATGTTTTAGAATCAAAGGATTGCAGGAGATAAGGTAAATGTTGCGGTTGTGTAGCGAAAGTTCCCGTTCTTATACCCCTCAAGAGGGTACTGAACTGAGGTGAATAACTCTTATATTGAATAATAATCGTCATGCACGTTCTGCACGAACGTATTACGTATTACCGATCATTATCATGCCCGTCTCAATGCTTATGAATCAAGTTTAAATGTTTAAAACGTCCCCTATATGCCCCCCCATACTTCAGTTTCTTATCATTCACATCTATATGACCACCACCGGACATACTATTTTTGCGCACATCCGGGCAATGATAACAGGTTGGGAAGAGGTTGAGAAAGAAGAGAAGGTTGAGGAGTGGGAAAAAGCCGCAGTGAAGTGATCTATTTCAAAACGACTGTTTGTCATTTTGTGCCGGCAATAGAAAAAAAGCCGCAACTGCAGTAAAGATGATGATAAATATCCATTTCATAGCTTCACTCCTTTGGAGTTTAACGATTGAGCTCACTGGTTTTTACGAAGCGCAGCGGAGTAAAAATCCAGTGCAGCGATTTGTTAGACCAAATTTTCATATATTTCGTCGGTAAAATAGCGCGGATATTTTGAAAGCACTCGCTCAACATAGACCTTCTTCTTGTGAAGAGATTTTTTCACAGAGGTTCGATCTGTGCCTACAATAACCGTTGCCAACTCTTGAGCTATTACACGGTCAGAGAAACCGAGTTCATGTAGAACTATGGAGGTTTCCGTGGGCAGACCATATTTGAGACGCTTCTGAAAAAGCTGCAGACGACTTATCACGTCGTCAGTCCCTTCCTGATCCAGCATTTCAATGAATTCGCACAATGCCCCTACCAATAGCGCTCCATCGTAGGCAAGCGCTCCTTCACAAACTTCGACCACATGATCGATCTTGAACTCCCTCCGCCGGGAGCCCCATATCATCTCGGCCTTACCTTTACGGATGATTTGCAGGAGGTCGCTAAATGGCTTTCCATCGATCCATCCATGCGCGACTTCTTTCAACACATTCGGCTTATCGAATTTCCTGAAGACTCCGTTGTTGATATGCTTTGTAAGCAAAGGCCAAGCGAGGTCGAGGGCTTCTGTCTCATCAACAATCGAAAGAAGACTGGAGGCGTTTGATTGAACCCATCCCTCAATGGCCTGGGCATCCTGAACTCCATAAAGCGTCCTACCATAGGTTTTCCGTCGGGCCGGGTCTGTGATGTTTGTTGAGATGTTTTCGGCGAGTAGTTTGAACAACTCTCGGATGTGTTCCCTTTTCAGATCATCAGCCAGGAAAAATGCAAGCGTCCCTTCGGCCAGGCGAAGGACATCCGCTTCCGAAAAGCCATTCTCTGTCTCATCCCAATGAGATAACAGGAAGCTTTCGACAGCGCAGATAAGACTGATCCTCCAGGCCACTTGGCGTTCTACAGCATCCCGGGAGAATCCTTTGTCTCCATGCTGTCCGGCTATCCCGGCAGCCAGCTTGGAGACTTCACTTGGGTCGCTGATATATGCCTTTGCGAAATCCAGTGCTTTCATGGTGATGGAGTATTTCTCGTCGTCGCTCTTGATGGGTTCGAAGATTGAAAGCAGGTTGCTAATGCACGGTTCGGAATTTCGGGGGTCCAGAAGCTCCTTCACCTGCTCCCATCGCCATTTGTCATTGCGGGCCTTTCGTTCGTCATAGACAACAGGATCTGCAAATAAAATGCTGCCTTCAGTATGCATTCCGGCACGCCCGGCCCGGCCAATCAAATTGTGGAAATCCCGAACTTTGATACGCTCCATCCCTTGATACACGCTGGTAACGATGAGGTATCGGATCGGAAGGTTTACTCCCTGTGCCAAGGTGGAGGTGCAGACAACGAACCGCACGAGGTCCTCTCGCATGGCGTATTCCACCGCCAACCGGATGCCATGCGGCGTATTGCCGTGATGGGAAAAAATGCCATGCGCTGCACTCAGTGAAGCAGGGGCTTCTGCTCCGAGATTCTCTACATGCAGATGTGTCAGCCGCTTAACTTCCTCCTGATTTGAAAACTCCAAGGGCAGAGCAAGAGGAACCCCTCGCTCGATAATGTCCACGGCCTTTTCGCAGACGCTGGTTGCTGTCGACTTCCGCCCACAGAAAACAGCAATACTGCCATTTGGGACTAGCTTCAGACCGAGGTAGAGCGCGATAGCCTGACCATCGGATTTGTCTGGGAAAAAGCGATCAGTCCTTTCTCTATTCTTCTTTCCGAGATTAAATCTCTCGATTACCCTTGGAACGAAAAACTCGCCTTGCTCGATATCCAGGCTATCGACATATTCAATTCTTCCCAACTGATCGAGCCAGCTCGCGAATCCGACTGACCTGAATGTCGGAATCAGGGCGGTTCCTTCAACGACATTGGGCTCACCGTTCAGCCATTCGCCAACAGCATCGGCATTGCTGATGACCGCCGAGATCAGCACCTTCTGCGCTCCTTCGGGAAGCATGGAGCGCAGCGATGTCAGGAGCAGCTCGTAGGTGATGCCTCTGGTACCACTGTCAAACTGATGCCCTTCATCAAAGACAAGAAGTCCAACGTGAAATGCCAGTTCCGGAGCATGACGGAGGACGTAGAGCAACTTCTCGGGCGTTACCACGAGGATCTGCTGGTGACCCAGCAGTTTGGCAATTTCGAAGTCTGCCTGCATCGCATCAGACAGCTCATCGACCTTGGTGGGTTCATTGCGGAATGCTTCGACAAGGCTGTTTTTTATCTCGTGGCAGAGTGCCCTGAACGGAGCGATTATGATGGCCAGCGTTGTGCGCTCGGCCAGAAACGCGCTACGGAGAATCAGTTCGGTTGCCTTTGTCTTACCTGCGCTGGTGGGCATCTGAACGATGGCAGACTTGCCTTTTAGGACATCGGCCTTACCCAAGAGGTGTTGTGCAGGCCAGAGTTCCTTGATGAACGACTCTTTCTGCAGCGCATGCAGCCACTTATCGTGGGGGAGCCCGGAATATAACGGTAGTGCCTTCCAGCCAGAGTTCTCGAGTTTTTTCCGCAGTACAGCCACGATTACATCCCCGAACAAAAGCTGCCTGGGCGTGCCAGACTCATAAACTTCGGCTCTCAGCTTTGTGGCCAAGTCAAAGAGATTCTTCTCGCCGGTCCCGTTCCCGAAAAACTGTAGAACCCATCTGGAGATCCCATCAATGTACTTCCCCAGAGGTCCTTCCCAGTCATCAAAATAAGTGGAGAGGTCAGCCTGCAATAACCAAAGTAGCAGGTCCTCTAAACCGTCACCATCTAAATCTGGGCAGTCATTGCCATTCCGTTTTGCTAAGACTGAAGCGCTTCCAGGGAGATCGCACAGGTAGTAGGAGGCAGCTCCAAGAAGCACGAGATATGGGTCGAGAGTCTCGTTCAGCTTCGATTGCAGGTAGGAGTCAAAAAAGCGGGCAGAGAAAAGCAGATTGTTACGCAGCTCTGTGAGTGCATCGGGATCGAGTTGCTCGCGATTGATTCCAGCGGCAAGGTCACCCAGCATGCCAATCGAGATGGTGAAAAGCCTGGCCGGATCTTGTGTAATCTTGATGTGATACTCTGCCGGAACACCATACTCCAGCATCTTGGCCTTCGACCGGGTAACGCCAAGCAGCAATTGAGATTTTTGTTCAGGCCTCATCCGCCGCCCTCCTGTAGAGTTCGTGGACAAGGTTCATCATGTCGGAGCCTTTGATGACCACGAGAACCAAGCTAACCCAGTTGGGATGAGGAACAAACTCTTTTGACTTGGCTGTCTTCGGAATTTTCGTGCAGTCGGCTGTGGCTATGACCTTCGCATCAAAGTGCTCGTCAGAGATTACCGCTGCCGCGCCGTAGGTCTCTTTGTACGGAACATCCACAGGACTCTGAAATCTATCGATCAACTGTGCCTGTTCAATCTCCTTTTTCTCAAAGAGCTTCTGTTTGATGAAGTTCAGGGACTCATCTATTCGAAGGTGATCCTTTGCGGAATCATTGATCGCATCCTGCAATCGGTTTCCCCCAGAGCCTGAAAACTTGGTTTTAGCTTCGAACACAACCATGACGTCTTTTGGGGAGGTTCCGCCGTCCTTCTTTTGGAAGCGGAATCCTATAACATCGCTCCCCTTGCGCGACTCGTCTCGGACAACCTTTGAAGACCAGCGTACTATAGGAACCCAGAAACCAAGAAGCCATTGGAGATAGTCGGCAACCAAGATCTCACCAAAATCACCAGCTCGAATTCCAGGGCCAAGTTTTGTTGTTTTACATGGGAATATGATGCTGTTTAGGTAGTCTTGGCGTGTCCGTTTGCCCCTGAGGAAATCAATCTCAGTATCCAGACAATAATGGTTCCGGAAGTGCTTTGCCCATGCGGAGAACACATCGTCATCGTCTTGATGTAGGAACTCCCAAACCTCGACCTCTTTGCCGTCTGCAGTCTTCTGCCGTTCGCCAGTGTCGACGAGCCATTTAATATGTTCCGAAGTCCAAGGCATTTATTATCCGTTAAGCAGTATTTATTGGTCTAACGGCCGGCATGAGAGGCGCGCGGCTTTTTGCGCGTCCTACTCAATGCCGATGTTAGCGTTCCTTATTTGTATCGTCCTCAGTCTTTAATTTAAACCTACGAATTATCTCTTCTCGTGATTTCCTCTCTCTTTCTTCTCTGCCACGAAAACGATTTTTTAAAACATCTCTCAAATCTTTTCCAAGACGAGACAAGCGTGTTCCTATCTCTGGGCTTTCATCGTCATCAGATTTACATATTCCATATTCTAATATTCCACATCCAACAGCTTGGCCAACGCTTCCGAACAGCATACGCTTATTGTCTGGACAACTGAGAGCCTTTAAGTCTCCAATTGTTGATCGTTCAATAACTTGGACAAGATCTATAAAATGAGAGAACTCAAGATCTCCGGTTAGGTGATGGTCGAAACATTTTGCGACCATTTCCGGCTTGGAAAGGTCATCGATTCTGTCCAGAATCAACAAAAGGTGTTCACCAACCTTTCTTTTATACTTTGCATCGTTCTTGATTTTCGTTCTGAATGAATCCTTAGATCCAGAGTCAACAGATTCCAAAGCAAGGATGAATCTAAGAATTTTATTATAAAGAATTCGGTCAGAAATAGAACGTTGAAGAGATAGACCTTTCGAAATCCATCCTACGACCGGAATATCTTTAATGAGACCTTCCTCAAGGACTTGATCGATCGAAAATTCCAGAATCTCTGATGACAGCCCTATTAGTCCTACTTCTGCGACTGTATCAGCAAGATTGTCTGAAATGCTTGGATTAATTTTTTTCATTTTTTCAACGCTAACCATTGATTATCGGGTCAAATTGCCCTGATAAGTTGATATTAAGGGTGTTTTCGGGCAAAATTGCCCTGAGTCAATATCAAACTTGATTTTTTTATGAAACTAATAGATACGGTTTTTCCGCTTCACCTTTCCGCCCTGAAAGAAATAGTGTCTTAATATGTCGTTACATGGCGTAAACAGGGCGCTGATTTCCGAGTTATGAGTAAATCCTGATATAGTTGGCATGACGCATTGAACATTTGACCATCTAAAAACCTTATTTTAATGGATATGTCAACAGTAAAAGACCGAACATTATTGGATGAAGTGCGCGATGTCATGCGGTTGGGGCATTATTCGATTCATACGGAAAGAACGCCCCGTCAAAAGATCCGCACAGCGGTGCCGTCAGGCGTCATCATGTTGATCCCAGTGTCATCAATAATGCCCCATCCAGGCGCTGCTCGGTCATAACGATGTTTCGACCACTATGATTTATACCCATGTCCTTCAGCAGGGCGGGCAGGGGGTTCCAAGTCCTCTCGACGACCTCGGTGTTTGATCTATCGGGGGGTATGGGGGACATCCTTTACATCTATAGTTTATGATTGGGCGGTACGCGAGCTTGGGATGAGCATGTCGGAGATTTCGAGAAGGATGGAATTGTATCTGACGGGAGTAATTCAGTCGGTCAAGCGTGGTGAAAAAAATTGCGGATGAAGGAGCGGACACTAATGATAGTTTTTTACAAAAATCCTTAAACTTCATACCGTACTTATTTTCATTGACTCCGGAGATATATATGATAAATGTCTACCATAGTTAAATGTCTATAAACAAGTGGACATTAATCAATATGAGACTCTTTTAGAAAGAGGAAATAATAATGAGGACTTTTTTCAGCGATAAAGCTACTATAATCATGCGCGCAATGTTATCGCAGCCTGATAAAAAATGGGTGGTCAGAGATTTTGAGGATGGTTTCGGCGTTGGGCGGGCAAGAGCTGCGGCCGTATTGTCGATGTTGCGCAAAAAAGGGTTTGTCGGAGGGATTCGTTCGGGCAGATTAGCATAT
>JAHJRK010000511.1 GCA_018830925.1 Pseudomonadota bacterium | reverse complement strand
GTCTCACAAGAGGCTTTGTGTTGAAGTAGTGAAAAAGGGCGGAAAAAGCAGGGTGATGGTTGCCGGAATTGCCAATAAAAATAAACCGGGAATGGAAATCAGGACACAAAGAATTGCAAAGCGCTTGTCTGAAAAAGCAGGCATATTAAAAGGATGAGCATAATGAACAGTTCAAATTTATTGTCGATAACCACGTTCATATACGGGTTTGCAGCATTTTTTTATATTTTTGCAGTGGTTTTTAAAAAACCAATTGCAGGAAGACTTGGAACATGGACAGCTTTGGCTGGAATTGCCGGAAATATATCGGGTATTGTGCTGCGATGGGTTGAATCATATAAAATAGGGATCGGGCATGCCCCCCTTTCGAATTTATACGAATCCCTGGTCTTTTTTGCGCTTGTTATAGTTGTGATATATCTTGTAATTGAAAGAAGTTATGCCAACAGAACGATAGGCGCTTTTACAACTCCGCTTGCTTTTTTAGCAATGGCATATGCTTCCCTCTCCCCTAATATCAGCGACAAAATCCAGCCGCTTGTGCCGGCATTGAAAAGCAACTGGCTGATTGCGCACGTAATCGCCTGTTTTATAGGCTATGCCGCTTTTGCAATAGCGTTCGGTTTGAGCATAATGTTTCTTTTTAAGCGGAATGACTCGAAAGAGGAAAGCCATTATTTAAAATTTTTTCCGGATATGAAAATTTTAGATGAACTTACGCATCAGATGATAATGTTCGGTTTTCTGTTCCTTTCGGCAGGGATAATAACCGGAGCTGTGTGGGCAAACTCTGCATGGGGCCGATACTGGGGATGGGATCCCAAGGAAACCTGGTCGCTTATTACGTGGTTTGTCTATGCGACTCTACTTCACGCGAGATTTATGCGGGGCTGGCACGGAAAGCGCCTTGCATACCTTTCCATCATAGGTTTTGGGGCTGTGCTTTTTACATATTTTGGAGTTAATTTGCTTCCCGGGCTTCACAGCTACGGGCAGTGATTTTTCCTTGACAAGAATTATCGCACGGGGTAAACAAACGCTTATTATTTTTCCATCCATATCTTGGTTATTGTTTTTTAATTGACAGAACAGACGGCTTTAAACCTTTCCCGCTAACGGGTAAGAATATATATGTTTACTGTATGTTACAGTTTAAGGTTAAATATGATTTGTTTCAGCGGTTTCTGTGAATTTATTAACCACAGCTTGACGGAGTATTCATGAGTACACCAGATGATAAAACTAAAGGAGTTTCTGCAGAAACAGGTGGCGAAGAGGCCGTAGCTTCGTTTAAGGGAGTCGATGAAAAAGAGCAGGGAGAAGGCCCCGGCGGGTTTATTGTCCTGTTCTTCATCATTGGGTTTGTCGCAAGTCTCATAATCGGATGGGTTATTTTCCCGAAGCTTCTTTACTCCCAGAAACGGCAACCTGTCGATTTTAACCACGTTCTTCATGTCGAAACGGTTGATAACGGATGCGAAAGCTGCCACATCTTCCGTGAAGACGGAAGTTATGCCGGGGTGCCCAAACTCGCGCAATGCGCCGACTGCCACCAGGAAGTTCAGGGAGATAGTCCGCAAGAAAAGATTTTTGTTGAGGAGTATGTTGCAAAAGAAAAGGAAGTTCCATGGCTTGTTTATTCTAAACAGCCGGACTGTGTTTTCTTCTCCCATACTGTTCATGTCAAACTGGCCGGAATGGATTGCGTTACGTGCCACGGACCGATCGGCGAATCAACCAGCCTGAAGCCATATGAAGAAAACAGGCTGACCGGTTACAGTCGTGACATCTGGGGAAAGAGCATGACCGGAATCAAGAAAAATTCGTGGGACAGGATGAAGATGGATGATTGTGCCGAATGCCACGAAAAGGAGACCGGCAGAAAGTCAAGCGTTCAAACCGATAAAGATGCGTGCTTTGTATGCCATAAATAAATCGGATTAAAACATTTTTTGGCAGTGGGTGTTCCGAAATAATTAGATAAAAAGTTTTTGTTTTTCAGGTTTAAGCCGTCGTTCAATAATAACGATAACATTGAAATGCCTTAACCGGCATAAGGAGCCGTAACGAAATGGTTGGAAATGTAATGGTTATTTCGTAACGGCTCCTAAGGGGAAGAATCAATGAAAATAGACAGAAGATGTTTTTTGTCACTTGGAATTGGTGGTGCAGCCGGTTTAGCCCTTTCACCAATACCCTGGAAGCTGGCGGATGACAGTGCGATATGGACGCAAATGTGGCCATGGACTCCTGTCCCGGCGGATGGTGAGGCAACATATGTGAAATCTGCATGTACACTTTGCCCGGGTGGCTGCGGAATATCAGTCCGCAAGATCGACAACAGGGCCGTCAAGATAGAGGGAATGGAAGGACATCCCGTAAATGACGGAGGTATTTGCCTCCTAGGCCTGTCCGGATTGCAGCTTCTGTACGGGCCGAACCGTGTAAAGACTCCTTTAAAAAGAGCCGGTGAAAGAGGAGAAGGCAAGTGGGTCAAAATAACATGGGAAGAAGCAATCTCGGAAGTTGCAAAGAAGCTGGGTGATATCAAGGAAAAGGGAGAATCTAACTCCGTTGCCTGTATTTCCGGCTCTGATAAGGGAACTGTACCCGCACTGTTTAAGAGATTTCTTTCCGTGTTCGGGTCCCCAAATTTTATGCGGATGCCGTCGATTCAGGACTCTTATGAGATTGCCAATAATATCTCCTTGGGATTTATTGCCCAGACTGGCTTTGATCTGGAACATGCCGGCTTTATTCTGAGTTTTGGAAGCGGATTGATTGAAGGCTGGGGATCACCTGTCCGCATGATAAGAGCGAACAGCTCCTGGCGCAAAGCAGGCATTAAAGTCGTTCAGGTTGAACCCCGCCTTTCGAATAGCGCCGCAAAAGCGGATAAGTGGATTCCGGTTAATCCCGGAACCGAATACGCTCTTGCTCTTGGTCTTGCCCACGTTATTATCAGAAAATCCCTTTACCGGAATGATTTTGTTCATGCCGGAGCTTCAGGGTTTATCAGGTTCAGAGATCTTGTCCTTTCAAACTATTCTCCTGACAGTGTGGAAAAAATAACAGGAATAAAAAAAGAAACAATAGAAGCTTTGGCTGTGGATTTTGCAAGGTCAGAAAGACCGGTTGCAATATGTGGAAGAGGACAAGGTAAATCCCAGGGCTCTCTGGGTGAAGTGATGGCGGTACAGGCACTAAATGTCCTCGTTGGAAATATAAACAAGGAGGGTGGAGTTTTTGCGGTTAATGATCCCGCATATATTGCCTGGCCTGCATATCAGTCTGATGCAGTTGGTGCTGCCGGAATTAAAAAAGAGCGGATCGACGGTGCCGGGAGCGGAAAATACGGATTCGCAAAAAGCCTTACCAACAGGTTTGCGGGCGCTGTGAATTCAGGGTCTCCCGTAAGTCTTCTTTTTGTTCTGGAATCAAATCCGGTATATTCATTGCCTGATACAAAAGACGTAAAAGATGCTTTCAAAAAGATTCCTTTCATTGTCAGCTTCTCGTCTTTCATGGATGAAACCGCATTGAATTCGGACATTATTCTGCCAAACCATGTCTATCTTGAACGTTATGAAGATGTTCCGGCGACTGCCGGCCTTTCAAAACCGGTTGTCAGCCTTGCAAGGCCGGTTGTCAGCCCCCAGTTCAACACGAAACATGCGGGTGATGTCATCCTCCTTATAGCAAAAGAGGTGGGTTCGCCTGTTGCAGACGCTTTTCCGTGGAAAGATTATCAGACATGCCTTGAAGGGACAGCAGGTGATAAGTGGAAGATACTGAACAAAGAAGGCTTCAGTTCTGATCCGGCATTTACCGCCCAGGTTGTCAATATTTCTCCGGGAAGATTTGATCTTTCGGGCGGTGTTGCTGATTTATCAATCCTCTTTACCCCTGTAAATAGCGAAGAAGACTCAAAGGCTTATCCTCTATTTCTCCTGCCTTACGATTCCTTCAGGATAGCCAACGGATACATCGGCACCCCGCCTTTTGTAATAAAAACCGTTGAAGATACAGTTCTTAAAGGAAAGGATATCCTTGTTGAGATAAATCCGGCAACAGCCAGGGCGAACGGACTTTCTGCCGGAAGTTATGCTACCCTTAAAACACCGAAGGGAAGCGCAAGAGTTAAGGTTCATCTGTTTGAGGGGATCATGCCCGGTCTTGTGGCCATGCCGAGGGGCCTTGGCCATACCGCGTATGACAATTATCTTGCCGGCAAGGGAATAAATGTCAATGAACTTATCGGAACGGTGGAAGATCCTGCTTCCGGTCTTGATGCGGCCTGGGGAATCAGGGCCAATCTGATCAAAGCCTAATTTAGAACATGAGGTTCTGATGAAAGAAGAACAAAGTAAAGAAAAAGTCAAAAAATTTGGGATGGTCATTGATCTGGACAAGTGCACCGGTTGCGGAGCCTGTATGGTTGCCTGTATGGCCGAAAATAATGTGCCTTTCAAAGAGGACGAGTCGAAGAAGCTTGACAGTATAACATGGCTCAGGATTTATAAGCTGACAAACGGCAAATCTTTTCCGGATGCCGATATTTGTTATCTTCCCCGGCCGTGCCAGCACTGCGGTGGAAAAGGCGATCACGGTCATTCACCCTGCGTCTCCGTTTGTCCCGCGACCGCGACCGACTACAACAAGGAGACCGGGATTGTCAGCCAGATATATACACGATGCTTCGGATGCAGGTATTGCATGGCTGCATGTCCTTATCATGCCAGATATTTCAACTGGTGGGATCCGGTCTGGCCGGACGGGATGGAGAAATATCTGAGCCCGAACGTGTCTGTCCGGATGAGAGGCGTTGTCGAAAAATGCAGTTTCTGTTTCCACAGGTATCAGCTTGCCATGGATAAGGCTTATTACGAGGGCCGCCGTGAGATAGAGGAGACTGAGTACCAGACTGCATGTACTCAGTCGTGTCCGGCCAATGCTATTGCTTTCGGGGATCTTAATAATTCCGGTCATGCGGTTTATGAACTGAAAAAAGACAAGAACGCCTTCCGGCTCCTTGAAAGGCTCCAGACGAATCCCAAGGTTTATTACCTTTCGAGCAGGGAATGGGTTAGGCGGGCAGGCGATAACTATCTCAAAGATGAAAAAAAGTAATCCGGCATCATTGATACAATTATATTAAATAGTACGATGCCATTTAAAATTTTAAGAAACAGCAGATATTGAGGAGTAAAGGGCTTATGGATTCAGCATTAATACCCAGGGGAGTTAAGCGCTGTCCGACATGGCAGTTTGCCTTGTGGATAGGCGCGGCCGGTGCGGTACTGTTATGGGGCGTTTTTGCCATGCTGCTTTGCTGGTTCAAGGGACTCAACCAGACAAATATGAATGATTCCTACGGTTTTGCTCTGTGGATCTGGGCCGACCTTGCAGTTATAGCTCTGGGGGGCGGGGCGTTTTTTACCGGATTTTTAAGATACATTGTCGGGAAGGATGAACTGAAAAACATTATCAACTATGCCGTTCTTATCGGTTTCATTTGTTACAGTTCCGCTCTTCTCATTCTTGCCATAGATATCGGGCAGCCGCTGAGAGGCTGGTTCATTTTCTGGCATGCAAACGTGCACTCCATGCTTACCGAAGTGGCTTTCTGCCTTACATGCTATTTCGGCGTTCTTACTATAGAATATGTTCCGCTTATCCTTGAAAACCGCCAGATTGACAAGGTTCCCTTCTTTCACAGGCTTGGCCACAACATGCACGAGATAATGGCCGTTTTCGCGGCGACCGGAGCCTTTCTCTCCTTTTTCCACCAGGGATCACTTGGCGGAGTCTCCGGAGTTCTTTTCGGGCGTCCGTTCGGTTACAGGGAAGGAATTTTTATCTGGCCGTGGACATTTTTCCTCTATACGTGGTCTGCTGCCGCCTGTGGGCCCTGTTTTACAATTATGATCACCAAAATCACCGAAAAGGTAACGGGGAAAAGACTTGTAAAGCAGAATGTGATCGAGCTTCTTGCAAAAATTTCCGGCTGGATGATAGGAACTTATATAATAGCAAAAATAATCGACACATGGTACTGGGCCAAAGTTACGGCTCCTGCTGCCGGATTCAACCTCATGGATTTTTATTCAAACAACCCTTTCTACGGCATCTGGATACTTGTGCTTGAAATCGTTATTTGCGGAGTCGTTCCTGCGATAATTCTTACATCTGAAAAAGGGCGTAAAAACCCGGCTGCACTGATGACTGCCATAATTCTTGCAGTGCTTGGAGCATGTGTAAACCGGTGGGTAATGGTTCTCCAGGTAATGGCTGTGCCCGTATTAACGTTCGAAAACTGGGTGATGTACTATCCGAGCTGGCAGGAAGTTGCAACCACTATCCTGCCTGTTGCATACGGTGTAATACTAATATCTTTATCGTACCGTTATCTGCCGATATTCCCGCAGGAGCAGGAACTGAATCCGGAGGTTTAAGCCGCTGTAAAAAAATAAAGTAGTCATCTGGATGTCAAAAACGGCATAAGGAGCCGTAACGAAACAGTCTAAAATGTACTGGTTATTTCGTAACGGCTCCTAACGATTCCGGTTATATTTTGTTGGAGGTAAATCATGTTTCCTTTTTGTTTTGAATGGATGTGGGATATGTCCCATATGGTCTTTATGGGCGGACTCTGGTATGCTCTTACAATTATCGGACTTGGAATGACGTTCTGTATCGGCAAGGCTTTTTATGATACCTTTTTTGATAAGGGCAAAGATGATAATCACCATTAGGAGCCGTAAGCCGGTCACAGCATTTCAATGTTACGATTATTTTTCACGACGGCTTGGAATGTAAATACCGTTAAATCAAAAAGCGCTTGCCCTTTAATTTCCGGGGAAGCGCTTTTTTGTTTTAAGGAAACGAGGGAAAATGGATAAAATAATTGTTGAAGGAGGACATCCTTTAAAAGGTGAGGTCAGGATAAGCGGCGCAAAAAACGCGGCTCTTCCTATTCTTATCTCTTCGTTGCTTACCGACGGACTTTGCACTTATTCGAATGTTCCAGATTTAAAAGATATTGATAGCACAAAGGAGCTTTTGATAAACCACGGCGCCAGGATAGAAACGTATGGGCACACCGTCAAAATTGATGTCGGGGGGCTTAATAACTCTGAGGCTCCGTATGATCTGGTAAGAAAAATGAGGGCGTCTATTCTAGTTCTGGGGCCCCTTGTTGCCAGGCTGAAAAAAGCAAGGGTTTCTTTGCCGGGCGGATGCTCGATCGGCGCACGCCCAATTAACCTGCATCTTAAAGGCCTTGCCGCGCTCGGAGCAAAAGTTGAACTGGTGCACGGATATGTTGAAGCAAGCGCTGAAACCTTAAGAGGTGCAGAAATATTTTTCGACACCGTCACAGTGACGGGAACTGAAAACCTTATGATGGCCGCAGTCCTTGCCGAAGGGATTACCATCCTTCGTAATGCAGCAAGGGAGCCGGAGGTGATTGCTCTTGCCGATGTTCTGAATAAAATGGGGGCGAAAATTGAAGGAACAGGCACATCGGTATTGAAAATAACAGGTGTTTCCTCCCTTTCACCAGTATCCGTATCCATTATACCTGATAGAATAGAGACCGGCACATTCATGGTATCTGCAGCCCTTTCCGGAGGAGATATAAAGATATTAGACTGTGAACCAGCCCATCTTGAATCTGTTATTCATAAGCTGAGGCTGACCGGCTCTGATGTCAAAATTGAAGGCAATACCATGAGTGTAAGGGGCGGAGATAAAATCACAAGTATAGATATAAAGACTTTACCATATCCCGGATTTCCCACAGACATGCAGGCCCAGTTCATGGTCCTGCTATCCGTAGCGAAGGGTT
>JAHJRK010000510.1 GCA_018830925.1 Pseudomonadota bacterium | reverse complement strand
TGACTGAAAAAGTCCGGGCTTCAGGCTGAGCGGCAAAGATAAGTCCAGGGGTCCTGGAAGAGGTAATAAAGAGCCTGCCCGTAAAAGCCCATCCGGATCTCCTTGTAGGCATGGAGACTTCGGATGATGCCGGTGTTTTCAGGCTTGATTCTGAAACTGCCCTGGTGCAGACACTTGATTTTTTCACGCCCATCATTGATTCTCCGTATGAATTTGGCCGTATAGCGGCCACAAATTCTCTGAGTGATGTATATGCGATGGGAGGAAGGCCGGTAACGGCCATGAATATCGTATGCTTTCCTGTCGGGGAGCTTTCCGAAGAGATCCTGAAAGAAACCCTTGCCGGAGGGCTTGAAAAGATATATGAGGCCGGCGCCGTGCTGGTGGGCGGCCACAGTGTTGATGACAGGGAATTTAAATACGGGCTTTCCGTTACGGGCATTGTTCATCCGGACAGGATACTGACAAACAGAAATGCAAAGGCGGGGGACAGGCTGATTTTAACCAAGCCTGTCGGCACCGGAATAATAGCGACTGCCATTAAAGGAAAAGTAGCTGATGAAGAGGCGATAAGGGCGCTTATTGAAGTCACGACAACCCTTAACAGGAAGGCCGCTGAAATAATGCTGAGGTTCCGGCCAAATGCCTGTACGGATGTAACGGGATTCGGCCTTGCCGGGCATGTGCTTGAAATGGCCAAAGGAAGCGGCAAGAAGATCATCATTCATACCGGCTCGGTTCCCTTTATTAAAAGGGCTGAAGAATACGCCCTTATGGGACTGATTCCTGCCGGAAGCTATAATACAAAAAATTACTGCAGCAAAAATATAAGTATCGATTCATCGGTAAAACAGGTTGTTGTTGATATGGTATTTGATCCACAGACATCAGGCGGGCTGGTAATATCCCTTCCTGAAAAAACGGCTGAAGAATGCCTCGATACTATGCGGAATGAAGGCGTTTTTGCTTCGATAATCGGTGAAGTTTCGGAAGATGATCAGGCCGGGCATGTAGTTATCAATTAATTGCCTGAGAGGTGCAAAAAATGGTGGACAAAGGACTGAAAAGTGCTTTATCGCGCCACTGTTATATCGATTATAAATATGTAATTTTAATGAGTTAGCGGATATGTCTTTATCTTGAAAAAGGATGCAATTTTGCATTGACTTGATTTAAATCATATGTTAGAGGGCAGAAGCTTTACCGGGGTCGCATAGACCCTGTAACATTATAAGAGAGCGCTCTTTTTGAAAAGAGAAACAAGACGATATATAAGGGAACTTGCATATTACAGCAGTCTTGGTTTGCAGGTAGCGCTTTCGATATTTATCGGACTTGCAATTGGAGTGTATCTTGACAGGCGATTTGATCTTTATCCCTGGCTTACACTTGTTTTTCTTGGACTTGGTATTGCCGCAGGATTCAGAAATATCTGGCTTGCGATAAGAAAGAGCGAGAAGGCCCCGCAGGAAAGAGATTTATAATGAAAATACAGCAGCACATACTGGAATTTGTTACCCGGACAAACTGGGTGCTCTTTTGTGTTGCGAGCATCGCAGGGTATATTATTGCTTCTCCGAAGTTTGCAATGGGAATAGTATTTGGAGGACTTATAGTTACGATAAATTTTCATCTGCTTTACAGGACGCTTAAAAAAGCGCTCACACCTCCACAACTTGCTTCCCATAATGTTGTTCTGGCTAAGTATTATGCCCGTTTCATGGTCAGCGGGTTTATTATATTTATATTGATATCGGGGCATTATGTTCACCCCCTCGGTCTTTTTGTCGGGCTCTCTGTCGTGGTTGCAAGTATAATGATAGCAACCATGCTGGAACTTACAAAACTTATTTTCAAGGAGGCAATATAAGGTGGCACATCCCTATCTGTTTTTTGTAAAACTGTTTGAGGCTATCGGCCTGGAGCATTTTGCTCACGCCTATCCGCATGTTATTTATTCATGGGTGGTAATGATTCTTCTTATCACTTTTGGAGCGATAGCAGCAAAAAGCGTCAGCCTGATTCCAGGAAAAGCGCAGAATGTATTTGAAGTTGTAATCTCCGGAATCGAAAATTTTATGATTGATGTTACAGGCGAAGAGGGGCGCTGGCTTTTCCCGCTTGTTGCAACTATATTTATTTATATCTTCAGTTGCAATCTGATAGGCCTTGTTCCTGGTTTTTTCCCCCCGACCGCCAGCCTCAACACGACAGCTTCATGCGCGCTTACGGTAGTCATTTTTACCCATATTATCGGCATTAAATATCATGGGGTAAAATATATCAAACACTTTCTCGGGCCTGTATGGTGGATGATTCCAATCGTTTTCCCTATTGAAGTTATCGGACATCTTGCCAGAATACTGTCTCTCTCTTTTCGTCTTTTTGGAAACATGATGGGGCATGAACTTGTGCTTGGTATCCTTTTTGTGCTTGCGGGGCTTTTCTTTGCACCCCTGCCTATAATGGCTCTCGGTATATTTGTCGCTCTTGTTCAGGCGTTTGTTTTCTTTTTGCTTTCAATGATGTATTTTACCGGCGCAATGGAACACGCTCATTAAGCCGTCGTTCAAAAATAACCGGAACATTTGGATGCCTTAACCGGCATAAAAAATAATTTTTTATGGGATAATGGAAGAAGCAAAGAAAAAAATCTAAAAAGGAGGTAGTTAAAGTATGGAAGCTCAAGCATTACAATTCTTCATCGCATGCGTTACAGCCGCCGGTTTCGGGATTGCAGTTGCAGCTTTTGGTTGCGGTATTGCCCAGGGTCTTGGCCTTAAGGCCGCAGTTGAGGGTATTGCGAGAAATCCGGAATCATCAGGAAAAGTTACAGTTACAATGCTGATCGGTCTTGCCATGATCGAATCTCTTTGTATTTACGCACTTGTAATTGCCCTGATCCTTATTTATGCACATCCTCAGGCAGCTGCTATTGCAGGGCTTTTCGCCCGTTAATTGTGAAGAGTTATGGTTTGAATAAACAGGGCTGTGCCTTTTGGCACGGCCCTGTTTTATTTTATAGTTCTCTGTGCCTTGCTTGAAGCACCCCGCTGCAGGAATTTTTTTAAAAACTGCCCGGTATATGACTCGCTGTTGTCCGAAAGTTCTTCAGGATTGCCGCATCCTACGATGTAGCCTCCCTCATCCCCCCCTTCAGGTCCAAGGTCAATGATATGATCCGCCGTTTTGATTACGTCCATGTTATGCTCGATTACAATGACGCTGTTTCCGGAATCGACAAGCCGGTTTAATACATGAAGAAGTTTCTGTATGTCGTCTATATGGAGGCCTGTTGTCGGCTCGTCAAGAATATAGACGGTTTTGCCCGTTCCCTTTTTGCTGAGCTCCCGTGAAAGTTTTACCCTCTGCGCTTCGCCTCCTGAAAGGGTTGTTGCAGGCTGGCCTATCCTGATGTAGCCGAGGCCGACATCCGATAAAGTCATAAGCTTTGTTTTTATATTATTTATCCTGTCAAAGAAAACAAGAGCCTGATCAACCGTCATGTCGAGGAGATCGGCGATATTCTCCCCCTTGTATCTTACTTCAAGGGTTTCGCGGTTATACCTTTTTCCGCGGCAGATATCGCAGGATACGTAAACATCGGGCAGAAAATGCATCTCTATTTTTATGATGCCGTCTCCGCCGCATGCCTCGCATCTTCCTCCCTTGACATTAAAGCTGAATCTGCCGGGTTTGTAGCCTCTCATTCTGGCTTCGGGCGTTCTTGCGAAAAGCTCCCTTATATATGTGAATAGACCGGTATAGGTACTTGGGTTGGATCGGGGTGTTCTTCCTATCGGAGATTGGTCGATGTTTACGACCTTATCAATATGCTCAAGCCCCAGCACCGATTTATGAGCGCCTGTCGTTACTCGTGCATTGTAAACTTTGCGGGAGAGTAAGCTGTAGAGGGTTTCAAAAACAAGAGTTGATTTGCCGGAGCCTGATACGCCTGTAACGCATACAAATTTGCCAAGTGGAAATTCAACGTCAATGTTCTTGAGGTTGTTTTCCGAAGCCCCTTTTATGATGATTTTTGTTCCATTACCCGTGCGGCGTTTGGCCGGTATTTGAATCTGTTTTCGGCCGGAAAGATACTGTCCTGTCAATGAATTCTCGTCATCCACAAGAGCGGCCGGAGGGCCTGAAAATACTACTCTTCCACCGTTGACACCGGCCCCAGGGCCCATGTCAATAACATAATCGGATGACAGGATTGTCTCTTCATCATGTTCAACGACAAGAACAGTATTCCCCAGATCCCTCATTTTTACCAGAGTTGCAAGAAGCCTCAGGTTGTCTCTCTGATGCAATCCAATGCTTGGCTCATCCAGCACATAAAGGACGCCGGTCAGTTTGGATCCGATCTGGGTGGCAAGTCTTATCCTCTGGCTTTCTCCGCCGGAAAGGGTATAAGCTGATCTGCTGAGCGTAAGGTAGGAAAGGCCGACATTTTCAAGAAAGGCAAGCCTTTCTGAAATCTCTTTAATAATTCTTCTTGCGATAATCTCTTTTTTCCCTTCAAGCTTAAGATCTTTAAAAAAAACTGCGGCTTTTGATATCGAAAGCGCCGTCGTTTCAAATATTGCTGCGCCCCCCATTCTTACAGAACTGCTTGCCTTGTTTAATCTTGTTCCCCGGCACTCGGGACACGGGCTGAAAGTCATGTACTGCCTGATCTCTTCTCTCGTCTGGTTTGAATCGGTTTCCATATAGCGCCGCTGAAGCTTCGGGATTATGCCTTCGAAAGATTTTTTATAAGTGAAACGGCGGTTATTCTGTTCAAAGAAGAATGTTATCTGTTCGTCGCCTGATCCGTAAAGCAGTACATACCTGAAATTATCCGGCAGCTCTTTGAACGGTGTATAAATATTAAAGTCATAGTGCCTTGCCAGCGATTCCAGAAAATCATTGAAATGAACCGAATTCCTGTTTGCCCATGGAGCAACCGCGCCCTGGCGTAAGGAGAGCTCACTGTTTGGAATGATAAGATCAGGGTCGAATTCCGTAGTTGTTCCGAGTCCGTCGCATTTGGTGCATGCTCCCTGCGGGGAGTTGAATGAAAAACTTGCGGGTGTGAATTCGGGATAGCTGATTCCGCATGTGACACATGCGGATTTTTCACTGAACAGGATCGATTCTCCTCCCTGGACATCAACCGTAACAAGTCCGTCCGACTGCGACATGGCCAGTTCGAGGGAATCTGCGAGCCTGTTTCTTATGTTTTCCTTTATGACCAGACGGTCGACCACGACTTCTATTGTGTGTTTTATGTTCTTATC
>JAHJRK010000509.1 GCA_018830925.1 Pseudomonadota bacterium | reverse complement strand
TTTCAGTACCCCCTTGAGGGGTGTAAGTACCTTAACGAAATAATTTTCAGCCAAAAACGCGCAGAAAATTATTTCTCAGGTACTAAGCAGGTGAGCAACTGGGTAATGGGCGCTCTGCTGGGACGTTTGAATGCCGAAGGGAAAACAATAGAAGAATCGCCCGTCTCTTCGTCAAACCTTGCCCGGCTTTTAAAACTTATCGATCAGAATGTTATAAGCGGAAAGATCGCGAAGACGGTTTTTGAAGAAATGGCAGAAACCGGCAAATCACCAGAAGAAATAATCAGGGAAAAAGATCTTGTGCAGGTCACGGATGTATCCGCGATAGAAGAAATGGTTGTTAAGCTTATTAAGAGTTGCCCGAAGGAAGTTGCGGATTACAAGGCAGGCAAAACAAAAGTGCTGGATTTTTTCGTAGGCCGCATAATGAAGGAGACAAAAGGCAAGGCTAATCCGGAAATAGTGAACAGGATATTAAAGGAGAAGCTTGATCAGGCATGAAGCGCGAGCCGCCTTCGGCGGATATAGAATATCGAATATCGGACATCGAATATCGAATATCGAATACGAGTGAGGCGTGAGTCGGGAAAGAAGACAAAGGCTTTTAATCAATAACAGGGGCAATATGAAAATTATGAAAAAAAAGGCCGGAGATGTCTGCTTCTTTATCGTCCGCTGTGCCTGTTGCAAAGAATGCCTTCGCATGAATGCGCGCCTTGCCAAGATTGACTTTTCCTCTCAGATATTTTTCCGCAACTGTGAAAAGATAGCATGATTTATTTTCACAGGTATGTAATTTTATCACCATGCAACGTTTGGTGGCGCGATACCTGTTCGATCCGGAAATGACGGCGGACAAGATGATCTTCCTGACCGGCCCCCGGCAGGTGGGCAAGACGACCTTTGCCCGCAACTGGCTTGACTCCGCCGGATTCAGTGACACCTATTTCAACTGGGACGATCCCGCTATTCTTATGGAATACCGGAGAAATCCGTTTTTTTTCAAGAATATCGTCGAGGAAAGATACAAAGGCAAGCCCGTTCCGGTGGTCTTCGACGAAATTCACAAGCGGAAGAACTGGCGGGGTAAAACGTGATGGGCCGCAAGGAGATAAAAATTTATGAGGAAGGTGTTAAAAAATCCGACGAGCTGAGGTCCCTTATAAATCTCGCTCAGAAATCTACCCGCCTGACAAACCGATCAACCGGACGCACAAAGAAACTGCGTACAGGATAGCTTTCCTGTCAGCAAACAAGATACGTTCCCGAGAGCATTTTAAGGGAAGCCTTATCATTCACAGAACCCTCCCGTCAAAAAAGCGATGCACGCTCCCACGCTCCGCACGAACGGTATACCCCCACAGGGGGAAAACATGTGGCTGTCCATATTTTTCAAGTTCTGACTTCCTGGCAGAGATTGATGATGGGAATGGAGATGACTTCCTCCGGTGTCAGCGATTCCTCCTTGCGCATCAGTTCGCCGATTTTTTCAACCCAATGCCCCGGAATATATTGTTCACCGCACTGGCGGCATTCCGTCATAGGAATCCCTTTGAAAATGATCATGCTGCCATCTTTCCTGGTCATTCTGACGGCACCCAATTTTTCCAGAACTTCGCCTCCGCATTCAAAGCATCTCATTGCGCGGACCTCCTCGTTATATTATCAATCCAATCTTCTCGTTCTGGCTCGTAAGCCGTAACAATCCATACGATGTCATCAAATAAACCGCATACAACGTGCAGATAACTACCCAACAACGTTTTGCCGCAAACAAGACAACTATGGCCTCTTTGATCATCAGGATAATCCTCGATAATATTCCCACTCAGGAGCGCTTCTTTCACATCAAGTGGTTGAATACCACGTTCAGACGCTCTTTCCAAGGCGTGTTTTCTGAATTGGTAATTTTCCGAAAGAATCTGTTGCTTTATCCAGTTTATATCGCGCATCAATATTTTCCCTCAGATCACCGCCTTTTTGAAAGCCGTTCACATCTCTTTGTACTTATATTAAGTATATGCAGAATCGCCTTGGGTGTCAAATAGTTCTATTTTAACCCAGCAATTCCTGGTAAAAACAGGGCTTACAATGAAGTAATTGTTTCCTTTCATGCTTTTTATCTGACACCCGGCAGACAGACAGCGAACTCACCGATTTCCGGTCAAGGTCTCGGATCTGCCAATACCTGTAGCGGACTGAAATCGGTAATTTTTTTGGTTGGAAGCAATGCGCGCTCAGCATGTATTCCCCGATATACCCCTCTTTCAATCGATGCTTTGCCATATAAATATGAATTGATATTATCTTTTGAATCTTTTATAACGGCAGGTACGAAATCTGAAATTGAACCGGGGTTATGCGATGGAGTTCGAATAGGATACGGAAAAAACAAGACGGAATTATGCAAAGCACAAGGTTGCCTTTGAAGAAGCGGTAACCGTTTTTTACGACCCTTTATCGGCTACTTTTGATGATCCGCATCATTCGGTGGGCGAGCGGAGGTTAATTACCATAGGAATATCCTCTACGGGTCGTTTGCTTGTCGTTTCTCACACTGAAAAAGGAAAAACCTTGCGAATAATCAGCGCAAGATCGGCAACCGCACAGGAAAGGAAAAGACATGAAAACTAAACGAGAAAGCAATCGTGATGAATTAAAACACGAATACAACTTTGACTATTCAAAAGCAGTCCGTGGAAAGTATTACAGACGTCTTTTAGAGGAAGGTTCTAACGTTGTGGTTTTAGAACCTGATCTTGCCCGGGCTTTTCGGGACTCGTCAGCGGTCAATGAAGCCTTAAGGTCACTTCTTGATTTTACAAAGTCAACTAAGCCGCTGTAAAAAAATAAAGTAGTCATCTGGATGTCAAAAACGGCATAAGGAGCCGTAACGAAAGGATCAAAAAAAGTACAGGTTATTTCGTAACGGCTCCTAAGCAACTGACAAAACCCTCAAGCGGACGGTCTAAAACTCGGACAGCTTAACCCTGCATTGCTCTCCCTCGCTGCAGGTGATGGCTTATTTGACCAATCTTGGCATGAAGATCTTTGACGTTTGGTCCTTGATCGGGTTTGCAATCCTTGCTGTATATTTCTTATGCGTGGGCCAAAAATTGCTTCTTCCACTCTATAATCTGATTCGGATGAACATAGTAACGTTCAGCAAGCTCAACGATCGTCTGGTCGCCCTTCTGGGCCTCCAACGCCACCATGGCATTAAACGCCGGTGCATGATTCCGTCTTGGTCTTTTGCTCGTGTCTTGATTCTCATGGGATTCATTATAGATTAACTTTCTCACTTATGCACCCGTCCAGTTTTGCCCGACCCGCTATCTTCTAAGCGATCTCGGTGTAAATCTGCAAAGTTTTTTATGCTCCATACTATATACGTGTTTCGGTATACGGTATGATTCTTTTGTAATTTCTTCACAACCATGCTCCAGTTGACGCAACTCCGTCAATCACTTTGACTTTTCGCATAAATAGTTATATTGTTAATAAAAAAGTTAGACTATGCAAGGTAGTTCATATGTGATAACTACAAGAGTGAAGGAATTTGGATAGCAGTTAGATTGAGCATATTAATGACCCGGAAAAAAGATTTTCTGAAAATTATAAAACAAAGCGCGGCAAAAAAGATCCTGTTTCTTCCACATGCAGTACGCCAAATGTCGAAGCCTGATCGAATGATAAGCACAAAAGACATCAGGCTTGTTCTTGAACATGCTGAAATAATCGAAGATTACCCTGAAGATGTACGCGGGCATAGTTGTATGATTTTCAGCTTTATAGATAAGCGGCCAATACATGTAGTCTGTTCGCCGAAAGAAGAATATTTGGCGATAATCACAGCTTATATTCCAAATGATCAGGAATGGAATAATAATTATAAAAAAAGGAAAGAATCATGAAGTGCATGCACTGTCAGGGAAAAATGAAAAAAGGCGCCTCGCCCTTTCATGTTGATCGAAAGGGATATCATCTAACGCTTGATGAGGTTCCGGCATGGGTGTGCCAACAGTGTGGAGAAGTTTATTTTGATGAGCCTGAAGTTGATTCTATTCAGGATATCATTAAGGCGCTTGAAGATCGCACTGAAAAACTTTCTGCTGTGGCATAATGAGCAAGGCATTTTAACCAGAAACTACAAGCTACAAACTCCGCCACAGGCGGATCTGCGACAACAATAAAACAAAAGGCCGGAGAGGATTGCTCCTCCCCGGCCTTTTGTTTTATTCAATTCTGGCTCAAGCCTTTCGGCTCATGCCTCTTGCCTTATCCCTCATGCCTCACAATTAGAAGCTGAGTGAAAGACGGGTACCGACTTCCATCGGATTCTTCTGGTTTTTCCCGTCATTATTTGTTTCCATTGCATCGCCTGCCCAGAGGTATGCGCCAACAAGATCAAGCGTCAGACCTTCAACAAGTGTATATGTGATCTTAAGGTCTGCTTCGACTCCAAGCTTATCTTTGTTGTCTGCATTTTCCTCTGCAAGTTTAGCCCACCACAGATCGGCAGTTATGCTCAGCTTGTCCATCGGTTTTACAGTTACACCGAGGTTTGCAGCCATAATGTTGGTAACAGTAGGGCCGGAAATATTGAAGGCGGTCCCTTGTGCTGTCGGGAAAACACCATCGAAAATGCCGCCACCCATGATTTCTGACCAGTAATAGGCCGTTGATGCTGTGTTGAAGAATCCGTTGATTTCTCCGTCTGTATAACCGTAATCATCATCACCTGACGCATAGAATGCCTGGCCATGAATATCGGCTTTGCCAAGGTCAAATTTTCCGCCTGCGGCTATCAAATATGACGCAAAATCAAGAGTATCGCCAGCAACAAGGGGTGTTTTTACTGTTTTTGCTAAAGCATTGAATGCACCAGCGCCAGCACCATTAATGGTTACATCACCAAACTGCATGATACCTGTAAACCACAATGAAGCTGCTCCCATCTTGGCGTCAAAATCAAGACCGAACATGCTGACATTAACATTGTCAACCAAAGTTCCAATGGTGTCAATCAGCTTACCATCTTCTGCATGAAAAAATACATAATAGGGGTTAATCTTGACATCTTTGCTAAGATATATGACAGGTGTGAAAATATAAGCTTCCGCATCCTGCTCATTAGCATCTTTGCCTGATCCGCCTTCTTTCAGCTTCTCATAGATAAAAGGAAGATAGAGACCATCATTTACTTTCCAGATAGCTTTTGCGCCTAATGCATCTTCATCGGAGATAAAGCCGCGGGCAAGTGTAAACGCCTGGGCGCCAATGAGGAAATTAACCGGCCCTAAATTAAAGTCGGCATATGAATTTTTGATCTGAATATCCCGCCCGTCTGTTCCGACATCACCCCAGTTCTGGCCTGCTGCTGTAACTGTTCCAGGATCACCCCAAACTGTATCAATCTCAAACTTGTTTACAAGCTTAAGATTGTCGTTCAGCTTAGCGGTATAATAGAGTCTGGTTCTTGTATCAATCAGACTCTGATCTTTGACGCCAGTGTTGTCGCCGTCAAAATCTTTCAGCACATACATTCTTGTACGCCAGTAGCCGCCAAAAATGTTCTCAAGAGCTGATGCCGGCACCGTAAAGGCTACAACCAGCAAAGCTGCAAGCATTAAAACTGTAAATTTTTTCATCCTTAATTCCTCCTTAACCTGATTAAAATTAGTTAACCCAAACCTGATAATTTTTGTTACGAAAATCGTATTGGCTCTCTTTCCCGTCCCACCCCCTTTCATAATCCCGATAAACGGGATAAGTGAGTCAACCAAATTATTTTCTGCTGAAAAAACGCAGAAAACAATTTCTAACTCACTAACCGCGCAGATTTGCCTGAAATTAAGGCACTTTTTCGATACCAGCATGGGTTTAAAAAGTCAAGAATAAAATGTAAAAATAACGGTTTCTGGTTTGTGGTCTATGGTCTATGGTTTCTGGTCTATGGTCTATGGTTTCTGGTTTATGGTTGATAGAAACGCTTGATTGATTTATATGTGTTGAATACAAGTTAACCGGTGCTTTCATATAGCGAGGGGGTTTCGATGGCAACGATTCAGAATTTCGAAGATATTGAAGCTTGGCAGAAAGCGCGGGAATTAACCACGGCCATTTACGCTTGACGTAAAACATAATAGAATGATATTATCACGCCATGATTCGATCGTTTGCCTGCAAGCACACCGAAAAACTCTACTATGGTGGGAGGGTGCCCCGCTTTCAATCTATTATGCAGCAGGCCGAGCGGCGGTTACAGATACTCGACAGCGCCACCTGTATCGAAGACCTGATGAATCTTCCCAGTAATCGCTTTGAATCTTTGGGTGGAAAGCGGTCCGGCAGGCAAAGCATTCGAATAAATAAGCAGTGGCGTATTTGTTTCGAATGGCGGGAGGACGGCCCCTGCAACGTAGAGATTGTTGATTATCATTGAATGGAGAAACGATATGAACGCCATGCGCCCAATACATCCCGGCGAGGTACTGAAAGAAGAGCTTGCTGAAGTCGGCATGACAGCCAACGCCTTTGCACAAGCGCTGCATGTTCCGGCCAACCGAATAACTGCTATTCTGAACGGCACCCGCTCAATTACCGCCGATACCGCTCTTCGCATTTCACTTTTCTTCGGCACTACGCCGGAATTCTGGCTCAATCTTCAGACCTCTTATGACTTGAAGGTAGCCAGAGAATCTGTTGGAAAAAAATTAGAACAGGAAGTCAAATCATTCATGCTCACTATGTCGCATCTGAAACACGCATAATATAAAGCCAAAAAACGCGAAGCGTGAGGGGTTAGACACGAGGCTTTAAATCCGAGGGCAATGAAAGACTTCAGCTATGGAAACGCCTTTATTTGCATAGAGGATTTGCTGGAAAAGCAATATGTTCGATACAACGGTAATGATTGACAAAAAATAAATATAGTATTACTATTACCGGTATTACATACTACCGGAGGTGAGACCATGAGAGTTACAACAAAAGGGCAGGTTACAATTCCACAGGAAATTCGTGAGAAACTGGGAATAACGCCTGCCGTTGAAATTGATTTTATAGAAGAAAAAAACCGAATTTATTTGGTTAAGAGAGAAGGACAGACAAAAAAAACTTATAAGTTTGGTAAACTACGGGGAATAGCCAATATTAAAATGACAACAGATGAAATAATGGCTCTCACACGAGGCGGCAAGTGAAAGGAGTTCTTGTTGATTCGAATGTCATTCTGGATGTTTTTCTTAATGACTTGAAATGGGCTGATTGGTCTGAAGGCAAACTAGAGGAATACAGCGATCACACGTCACTATATATCAATTCAATAATATATTCAGAAATATCGATAGGATTCAATTTTATAGAGGACTTGGAATCTGCAATTAGCAAGGCAGGATTTCAACTGCTTGAAATCCCGAAAGAAGCGCTCTTCTTAGCCGGGAAAGCCTTCATTAAATATAAGAGAAGGGAAGGGATCAAGAAGACTCCATTGCCAGATTTTTTTATTGGCGCACAAGCAGCAGTATTGGGTTTGGACCTGCTGACAAGAGATGTCGCAAGATATCAAACGTATTTTCCAACTGTGAGATTAATAAAACCATAAATATTAATGCGCATCGAACAAACTCATGAACCAGATGGGCCTCCAGGCCCACGGGTTCATGAGTAGCGATCATTGATGAAATAAAGGAAAAAGTCGGGAAGAACCAGTACGAATATACGCTCCATGCCGAAATAGAGCGCCGTTTCTTCGCCATCCAAAAGAAAACTGAAAAGCCCGATAGCTATGTCGAACTTCCCCGGGTTGCATTCGCATAGAATAAAGGGGCTAACTGAAAATTTAATACTTGAAAAAGCATTGCCTCAGAAAGCAGCTTAAACAGTCGGATGAAAATATGGTTTCAATGTTTCATATGTCCGGCGAAGGAGTTATGTGCCATGGCTACAGCCGTAAAGTATAAGAAAGAGATCATGAATTTAACCAAAGACTTGCCTGAAAATGAGCTTAAAGAATTAATCGATTTTGCAGAATTCTTGAAGGCAAAAAAGGAAGCGCCCGTCTTTATGCAGATAAGAGACAGCGCTGCATTTGTCAGAAAGCTCAGGACAACGGAAGCAAAAAGGGTCAAGACCGGAAAGAGATTCATTGAAGAGCTTATGGAATGGCAAAAGTTAAGATCTTAGTAGATACTGATATTATTATTGATTGCCTCAAAGGAGTGAAATCAGCCAGAGACCTTTTCAGGTCTGACGCTGTTGACATTTACTGTTCAATCCTCAGCAGGAAAGAACTTCTTTCCATGCCTGGACTTCGCGATGAAGAAAGAAAAAGAATTATGGAGTTGCTGTCAAGAATAAGGATATTAAGGATTGATAGTGAAATACATTCAAAATATATGCAGCTTTTGTCCGTCTATGGGGAAAGGCAGGCGTCAATGGTCGACTACATTATAGCAGCAACAGCATGGGCCAAGAATTTTCCGCTGATGACGCGGAACAGGA
Organism: Pseudomonadota bacterium; assembly: GCA_018830925.1. Lineage (GTDB taxonomy): Bacteria > Desulfobacterota > Desulfobacteria > Desulfobacterales > RPRI01 > RPRI01. The sequence goes on along the minus strand of JAHJRK010000509.1, from coordinate 122 downwards.
AACATTTCAAGCATATTAAGGAAATAGAACTCTGTCCGGTTTATAAAGGTGTCAAATGACACGCTATGTTTTTGTTATTTGCCCGTTGCTCTCCAGTTCAGGCCTTGAGTAATTTTGCTCAG